>JAGWPY010000058.1 GCA_028870275.1 Gammaproteobacteria bacterium
CGCCAGCCGCCGCCGAGCGCCTCGACGAGCCGCACGCTCGAGACCAGCCGCCGGACGGCGATCTCGATCACGGCGGAGCGCGCCGCGAGGTCGGCGTTCTCGGTCGAGAAGACCTCCAGATAGGTGCTCGCGCCCGCGGCGTATCGATAGCGCGCCTGCTTCAGGGCCGTGTCGGCGGCGTCCGCCGCCGCGTGCTCGCTGAGAGCCTCCTGGTCGAGCATTTCCAGCGCGGCGAGCTGATCCTCCACCTGTTGATAGGCGCTGATCACGGTATTGCGGTAGTCGGCGACCCGTTCCTCGTACTGCGCGTGCGCTGCCCGCGTCGCGGCGCGGCGCGCGCCGCCGTCGAACGCATTCAGCGCGGCGCTGCCGCCGAGCGACCAGAGACGGCTCGGGGCGAGCAGCCAGGTCGCCGGCCGGGTGCTCTGATAGCCGGCCGTGGCGAGCAGGTCGAACACCGGGAACCACGCCGCACGGGCCACGCCGATCTGCGCGTTGGCGGCGGCCACTCGTCGCTCGGCCGCGGCGACATCGGGCCTGCGTTCGAGCAGCGAGGAGGGCTGGCCGGGATCGATCGGCGGCGGCGCCGCGTCGGCGCGGAGCGGGCGCGGCGGCAGGCGGAACCCAGTCGGATTGGCGCCGACCAGCACCGCGATCGCGTGTTCGGTCTGGGCGCGCGCGAGCCTCGCGTCGGCCGCCGCGGTACGCGCGGTCTCGAGCTGAACGCGTGCCTGCGCGACGTCGGTCGCCGCGGCCGCGCCGCCGCGGTGCAGGTTGCGGGTGAGCGCGTAGGCCTTGCGCTCGTCGGCGACGGTGCGGTCGAGCAGGGCGATCCGCGCATCCAGGCCCCGCAGCGTGAAATAGTCCGCGGCCAGCTCGGCGTGTGTCGCCAGCGCGACCGTGGCGGCGTCCGCGGCGCTCGCCTCGGCGTTCGCCCGGGCCTCGTGCGCGGCGCTGCGGATGCGGCCGAATACGTCGAGTTCGTAGGACGCGCCCGCCTGGAGGTCGAGATCGTTGGCGAGCGGCTGCACGTTCGGCGGAAAATGCGGCGCGTTCGTCGAGCTGCGCGCACGCGAGGCGCCGGCTGAGAGCGTGAGCTCTGGATACAGTGCGGAGCTCGCGAGGCGTTGCGCGGCGCGCGCCTGCAGGAGCCGGGCGAGGGATGCCTTCAGGTCCTGGTTCGAACTCGTGACGCGATCCTCGAGCGCATCGAGCCGTGGATCGGCGTAGGTCCGCCACCACGGACCGCGCGGGCGTGCATCGGCCGGGGCGGCGCTGCGCCACTCGCCATCCTGGTAACGGGCCGCGGGCGCCGGCACGCTCGGCGCACCGCGGCGCGGCTCGAGCGTGCAGGCGGCGAGCATGCAGAGGCCGAGCGCACAGGCTGCGAGCGGCGCCGTCGCCGGCGCCAACGAGGTGCGACGCTCGGCGTTCATGTGCCGGCGCCCGGTGCCGCGTGCGTCGCCGCGCCCTGGTTCAGCACCCGCACCGCCTCGCCGTCGACGCTCGAGTCCGGCGGGTTCACGATCACGAGATCCCGCGGGTCGAGGCCGGAGAGCACCTCGATCGTGCTGCCGAAGTCGCGGCCCTGCTCGATGCGCTTGAGCCGGATCCTCCGATCGCGATCGACCGTCGCGACCTCGAGACCGGCTCCGCGGAACAGCACCGTGTTGGCGGGCAGGCGGAGCGTCCCGCGGTCCGCGCTCAGTCTGAAGTGCACCTCGGCATAGGCGCCCGGAAAGATCTCCCGGCGGGCATTGTCGAGTCGCAGCTCGACCTGCAGCGTGCGGGTCACGGGGTCGAGCGCGCCGGCGGTATGCGTCGTGACCGCGCGGAAGCTGCGGCCGGGGAACTCGGCGAAGCGCAGAATCGCCGGGGTGCCCACCGTGGCGGCCGCGGCGTAGGCCTCCGGCACCTCCACGTAGATGCGTAGCGCATGGATGTCTGCGACGTCGAACAGCGCGGCCCCCGGAGTCTGTCCCGCGTTGATCAGCGCGCCGACATCGGTATTGCGGGCGGTCACGATACCGTCGAAGGGCGCGACCACGCGCTTGAAACCTTCCAGCTCGCCGAGTCGCGCGAGATTCGCCGCGGCCGCGCGCTCGGTCGCCGCCGCGGCGGCCGCCGCAGCCGCCTTCTGCTCCGCGTCCTGCCTGGACACCGAGTCGGTGGCGAGGAGTTTCTGCCAGCGCGCGCTGGTGCTGCGCGCGATCGCCAGGTTCGCCCGCGCGGTCGCGAGGTCGGCGCGCGCCTGGACGAGCTGCTGGTCGACTTCCGGTGTGTCGATCGAGGCGAGCAGCTGACCCTTGCGCACCGGCGTGCCAATGTCCGTGTACCAGGCGTGAAGATAGCCGCTGGTGCGCGCGTAAATCGGCGCCTCGACATACGCCTTGACCGTGCCCGGCAGCACGAGATCATCGCCGGTCCGGCTCGGCGCGGGCCGTACCACCTCGACCGTGACCGCCGCGGCCGCTGCGGTCTGGCGCGCGAGCGCATCGCGGGCCGCCACGCGGCTCGCGATGCCCCAGGCCGCAAGTGTCAGCGCGAGCAGCAGTAGGGCGAGCGAGTAGCGCCGGATGCGCCGCCTCAGGTGTTCGTCCGGCGCGTAGGACGAGGGCTCAGCCATGGGTGATCTCCGTTGATGCAGAGGCGCGCGCGGCCTTGCGGCCGTGCACGATCGAGAAGACCGTCGGCACGAAGAACAGGGTGGCGACCGTCGCGAACACGAGTCCGCCGATCACGGCGCGGCCGAGCGGAGCGTTCTGTTCACCGCCCTCGCCGAGACCGAGCGCCATCGGGATCATGCCGATGATCATCGCCGCCGCGGTCATCAGGACGGGCCGCAGCCGTGTGAACCCCGCCTGCATGGCTGCTTCGAGCGCGTCGTCGCCCGCGTCCATGCGTTCGCGCGCGAAGCTCACCACCAGCACGCTGTTGGCGGTCGCGACGCCCATGCACATGATCGCGCCCGTGAGCGCCGGTACCGTGACCGGGGTGCCGGTGAGGAACAGCATCCAGACGATGCCGGCGAGCGCCGCCGGCAGGGCCGTGATGATGATCAGCGGATCGATCAGCGACTGGAAGTTCACCACGATCAGCATGTAGACGAGCAGTACGGCGGCGAGCAGTCCGAACAGCAGTCCGTCGAACGAGGCGCGCATGGTCTGGGTCTGGCCGCGCAGCCGGACGTGCGAACCGCGTGGCAGTTCGCCGCTCGAGGCGGCGACGATCTGGCGGATCCTCGCCGAGACGAAGCCGAGATCCGCGCCCTGGACCGCGCCGTAGATGTCGATGGAGGGGATCGCATCGTAATGCGTCACCACTCCCGGCACGAGATCGCGGCGGAACCTGGCCACGTCCGCAAGCAGCGGCGTCGAACCCCCGGCCGGCGCGTCCGCGACCGGCGACTCGCCGAGATCGTTCAGGGATGCCATGCGGTACTCCGGGGTCTGCACCGCGACCTGATACTGGGTGCCGGAACGCGGATCGATCCAGAAGTTGGGGGCGGTCTGGAAGCTGCCGGAGAGGGATATGAGCAGGTTCTGGGCGATCTGCTTCTCGCTGAGGCCGAGCAGCTGCGCCTTGCTCCGGTCGACGTCGACGTGGATCTGCGGATAGTCGGCCGGTTGCTGGATGCGCAGATCCACCGCGCCGGGCACGGTGCGCAGCTTCTGCAGCAGGCGCGCGGCGAACTCGCGGTTCGCCTGCTGGTTGAAGCCGACGATCTGCACGTCGATCGGCGAGGGCAGGCCGAAGTTCAGGATCTGGCTGATCATGTCGGCCGGCAGGAACGAGAACGTCGTCGAAGGAAACGCGGCGTTCAGCCGCGTGCGCAGTTCGCGCACATAACGCGCGGTCGGCGCGTGGCCGGCCTTGAGGTTCACGAACACGTCGGCATCGCCCGCCCCGATCGGCGCGGAGGTGCTGTAGGCGAGGTTGATTCCGCTGTAGGGGAGGCCGATGTTGTCGACGATGTTGCTGATCTCGCCGGCGGGGATCACCTCGCGGATCGTGCGCTCCACCGCATCGCACAGCGCGGCGGTGTCCTCGATGCGCGTGCCGGTGCGGGCCCGCAGGTGCAGTTTGATCTGACCGGCGTCGACACTCGGAAAGAAGTCCTGGCCGAGACCGGGCAGGGGGCCGAGCGGGAAGGCGATCAGTGCGCTCGCCGCCATGGCGGCGAGGAAGATCGCCGCGAAACGCGGTCCCGAGTCGAGTGCCGCGCCGAGCAGGCGGCGGTACCGGCCGCGCATCGTCTCGAAGCCCCGCTCGAAGCGGGCCTGGAAGCGCGCCAGCGCATGCCGCGGAGCCGGGCGTTGTTGCCGATCGTGGGCGCGCAGCCAGAACTTGGCGAGCGTCGGTACGAGCGTGCGGGACAGCAGATAGGAGGCGAGCATCGCGAACACGACCGCCTCGGCGAGCGGAATGAACAGGTAGCGGGCGATGCCGGCGAGCAGGAACATCGGAATGAACACGATGCAGATCGCCAGCGTCGACACCAGCGCCGGCAGGGCGATCTGGCGCGCGCCGTCGAGGATCGCGGTCTCCACGTCCTTGCCGTTCTCGAGGTGCCAGTTGATGTTCTCGATGGTGACGGTGGCATCGTCGACCAGGATGCCGACCGCGAGCGCGAGTCCGCCGAGGGTCATGATGTTGATCGTCTGTCCGAGCGCGGCCAGACAGGCGATCGAGGCGAGGATCGACAGCGGGATCGATATCGTGATGATCAGGGTGCTGCGCCAGCTTCCGAGGAACAGCAGGATGAGAAGGCCGGTGAGCGCCGCGGCGATGGCCGCCTCGCGCAGCACGCCGTCGATCGCCGCGCGCACGAAGATGGACTGGTCGCTCAGCGCGCGGATCTTCAGGCTGCGCGGCAGGGAGGCGCGGATCTGCGGGAGTCTGGCGCGGATGCCGTTGATGATGTCGATCGTCGAGGCGCTGCCGGTCTTCAGTACGCTCATCAGCACCGCGCGCCGGCCGTTCAGGCGCACCACGTTGGTCTGCGGAGAGTACCCGTCGCGGACGTGCGCGACGTCGCGCACGTAGGTCACGGCGCCGCCGCGCGCGGCGATCGGCAGGTCGTTCAGCGACTCGATCCGTTTCGGGCTCGCGTTGACGCCGATGTAGTACTCGAGCGGACCCATCTTCTCGGTACCGGCCGGCAGGATGAGGTTCTGCTGGTTCAGCGCGTTGCTCACGTCGGCGGGCGTGAGGCCATGGGCGCGCAACTCGGCCGGGTCGAGGTCCACCGTGACCTCGCGCTGCTTGCCGCCGTATGGGAAGGGGATGGAGGCGCCGGCGACCGTCGCGAGGTCGGTGCGCAGGACGGAATTGGCGATGTCGTAGATCTTGGACTCCGGCAGCGAGTCGCTCGACAGGGCGAGCTGCAGGATCGGTACGCTCGAGGCGTTGTAGGAGAGGATGAAGGGAGGCGAGGTCCCCGGCGGGGCGTTGAACAGCTGAGCCTGGGAGACCGCGACGATCTGCGAATAGGAAAGTGCCCGGTCGGCGCCCGGCTGGAAGAAGTATTTCACGACCGCAACGCCGTTGACCGACTGCGACTCGGTGTGCTCGACGTCGTTGACCACGGTTTGGGCGACGCGCTCGGAGAAGAGCACGATGCGATCGGCGATCTCCTCGGGCGACAAGCCGTTGTAGTGCCAGATCACGGCGGCGACCGGGATCTTGATCTCCGGGAAGATGTCGGTCGGGGTCTTTTCGAACGAATACACGCCGAGCAGCACGATCAGGATCGCGAGCATGATGAACGTGTAGGGTCGATGCAGGGCGACTCTGACGATCCACATCGAACGACGGGCTCCCGACGGTTGGCGGCGTGATGACCGAGACTGCGCCGCCGCGCCGGACGGTGCGGCACTCGGGCGCCGCGGTCGGGGCCGTGGACGGAGGGGTGGGGCGCAGCCAGGGGCGGAGACGGAGCGAGGAATTCCTTAGAAGACTAAAATATAGATCTCTAGCTAATTATATCAACGCGCCGCCCTTTCCGGCACACCCGCGGCCCGGAACACCCGCGGCCGGTCACACCCTTCGGTCAGCCGGCCGGCGGGGCCTCGCCGGTGAATGGCACCGGCGTTGCGCCGCTCACGGGACCGATGCGTGCCTGGGTGCTCACGAACAGCGCGACCTTGTGCAGGAAACGCAAGGGTCCGTCCACGACCGCGCCGGGGCCGATCACGATCCGCGGGATCGCGTCGCTCACATGGAAGAACCAGCCGTTCGGCCTGTCCACCTCGAGACCGCCGCCGACGTGCGAGTGGCCGAGCACCGTGATGTCGCCGTCGACCGTGGTGATGCGGCCGGACACCTCGGCCGAATCGAGTTCGATCGCGCCGCTCACGTTGGTGACCGGACCCGAGACGACTGCGCCCGCGGCGAGTGTGATGCGGCCTTTCACGACGGTCACCGCGCCGCTCACGCGCGCGCCCGCGGCGAGCCGGACCGGTCCGTTCACGGTCGTCAGCGACTCCGCCCGCGCGTTGCGGCCGAGCGTGATGCCGCCGTTGACGGTGCGCGCCGCGGCGAGCACCGCGCCATCGTCGGTTTCGATCGAGCCGTTGATGGTCGCGATCGAGCCGGCGGGAGCCGTGGCGCTCACGTGGATCGAGCCGTTGATGCGGCTCGCGGCCGAATCGCCCGCCCCGCCGCCACAGGCGCACAGCGAGCCCGCAATCGCCAGGGCGAGAATCCCGGTCTGCCTGCGGATCGGTGGAATCCTCACGAAGTCCTCTCCGAAGGGAAGAGGAATTATCGCAAAAGGCGCGGATCGCGTCACCCCGGCGGCGGTTTCCGGTCAGTTGGCGAGGAGATACCCGCCGAGCGCGGCCGCGAGCGTCAGCGGCATGACCCAAAGGCCGAGCCGCAGGAATCGCCACCCGCCGATCTGCACGCCTTCCCGGCGCAGTGCGAGCAACCACAACAAGGTCGCGAGCGAGCCGGTCACCGAGAGGTTCGGACCCAAGTCGACCCCGATCAGCAGCGCGCCCTCGAACCTCGGCGAGGCGTGCGCATGGTGCAGCAGCCTCGCGACGATCAAACCGAGAGGCAGGTTGTTCAGCGCGTTTGCGGCGTAGGCGGTCAGCACGGCGCAGAGCGACGCGAAGCCGGCCGAATCGGCGCGCGCGCCGCGGTTGATCCACTGGGCGAGCGGCTGCAGCGCACCGCTCGCCTCGATCGCGCGCACCAGCACGAACAGTGCGCCGACCAGAGGCAGGACGCTCCACGACACCGACCGCAGGGCGTCCCAGGGCGGGGACCGGCGCACCAGCAGGATCGCGATCCAGGCGAGCGCGCCGGCCGCGCAGGTCGGCAGTCCGAGCGGACGGGAAAGAGCCGAGCAGAGCGCGAGCAGCACCGCGGTCGCGGCGATCGCCGCGGCGGCCACGCGTCCGCCGGCGCCGAGCCGCGGCAGGGGTGGCGCGGTCGTGAGCGGCGCGCGCAGGGTCCGGCGCTGCGCGAGGCGTAGCGCCGCCCAGGTTGCCGCGATCGCCGCGGCCGAGGCGAGCGCGAATCGCGGCAGCCACACCGCGAGCGGCGGCAGGGTCGATCCGTAGACGACGAGATTCGCGGGATTGGAGATCGGCAGCACGAAGCTCGCGGCATTGGCGATGAACGCGCAGACGAACAGATAGGGCAGGGGCGGGGCGCCGGCGTCGCGGGTCGCCGCGTACACCGCGGGGGTGAGCACCACCGCGGTCGCGTCGTTCGACAGGAACACGGTGACCAGAATGCCGACCGCGTAGATCAGCGTGAACAGGCGCGCCGCCGAGCCGCGGGCGGCGCGTGTCGCCAGCGCCGCCGTGAAGGCGAACAGTCCTTCGCGGCGCGCGAGTTCGGCGAGCAGCATCATGCCGGTGAGGAACAGATAGACGTCGAGGCCGGCACCGACCGCGGCGATCGCCTCGTGCGTGCTGATCAGCGAGCACGCGAGCATCGCGGCCGCGCCGAGCACGGCCCAGAGCGCCTCGGGCAGGTTCCAGGGCCGGATCAGCACCCCGAGGATCGCGCCCGCCGCGATCGTCCAGGTCTCGATGGGGGCCGTCGCGATCAATCGCGCAGCCGCGCCGGGTCGAGCGTGCCTGCGTCGACGCCCTGCTCGGTGAGCGCCGCCGGCGGCGTTCGCTCTTCGAGCAGCGCGGCTGCGAGCACCGCGATCGCCGGCGCGGCCTGGATGCCGTATCCGCCCTGCCCGGCGAGCCAGAAGAAGCCGGGCGCCCCGCGCTCGTAACCGATCACCGGGCTACGGTCCGCGGCGAAGGTGCGCAACCCCGCCCAGGTCGCGATCGGCCGGTCGATCCGTAGACGGGTCGCCGACTCGATGCGCTCGATGGTCTCGGCCACGGTGAGCTCGTCCGGGCGGGCGTCGCAAGGCTCGGTCGGCGTCTCGTCGGCCGGTGAGATCATCAGCGCCTGCGCATCCGGCCGGAAATACCAGCGTTCCTCGACGTCGGCGACGCACGGCCAGTCGGCGATGCTGAAGGCCCCGGCCGCCACCCGCACCGCGGTCCGCAGTCGCGGCTGCAGACCGATCGGCGCCACGCCGGCGAGCGATGCGACTCGGTCCGCCCAGGCTCCGGCCGCGTCGACCAGGATCGGCGCCTCGTAGCGCTCCTCGCCGGCCGCGACCGTAAAGCCGTGCGCGCCTCGTTCGATCGCCTCGACCTCGGCGTCGCGGCGCAGTTCGCCGCCGTGCGCGCGCAGCTGACGGTGGTAATGGTCGACCACGGCCGCGACGTCGATGTCGCGGGAATCCGGGTCGAGCAAGCCTCCGATCAGCCCCTCCCGGGGCAGGGCCGGGCACAACGCCGAGGCTTCGCCGCCGCTCAGCCGGCGCAGCTGCGGCGCGCCCGGCCGCAGTTCGGCCTCCAGCGCCTCGAGTGCGTCTCGCTGCGCCTCGGCGGCGACGAACAGCTCGCCGCGCGGGCTCGTGAAGCAGCGCCCGCCCCGGTCCTCGAAGTAGAACGCGCGGCTCGCCCGGGTCAGGGCGCGGACCGGGGCATTGCCATAGGCCTCCGCGAACAGCGCCGCGGAACGCCCGGTCGAGTGATAGGCGATCTGCGGTTCGCGCTCGAGCAAGATCACGCGCCGGCGTTCGGCCAGCAGGGCGGCGACCGACAGGCCGGCGAGTCCGGCGCCGATCACGCAGACGTCGTGACGATGGTGGTTGGGCACGTCGATCCTCCGCTTCCGCGCGCAGCCGCGTGGCTGCCATCCGTATTTTCCACGATAGGCGCGCTTCGTGCGCGGCCCTTAACGTCGACCGGGCGGCGATCGACGATACCGGGGGGCGGCTACGATGCGAGCGGAGATCGAGAATTCCCTTTTCGCGGGCATGCGGCACGAACAGGAGCGGGAGGGTCCGCCCGAGGGGTTTCCGCCGCTGCCGATGATACCGGTCGGACGCTATACCGATCCGCGGTTCCTCGAACTCGAACGCATCCACCTGTGGCGTCGCAGCTGGCTCTACGCGATGCACTCGGACGAGCTGCCGAAGCCCGGTAGCTTTCGCATGTGGCGCAAGACCGGCGCGCCGATCATCGTCGTGCGCGGCAAGGACGACCGCATCCGCGCATTCTACAACGCGTGCGCACACCGCGGCGCACCGCTCGTCGAGAACGAGGCGGGTCATACCCAGGGATTCTTCTGCCGTTACCACGGCTGGACCTACGATCTCTCGGGGCGGCTGATCGCGGTGCGCGAGAAGCGCGATTTCCCGGGTCTCGACATGGGCTGCAAGGGGCTGAAGGAGATTCGCTGCGAACGACTCGGCAACTGGGTGTTCATCAACGAGGATCGCGACGCGCCGCCGCTGCTCGATTCTCTCGGGCCGATTCCGCGACATTTCGACAACCTGCAGCTCGAGACGCTGCGCTTCATCGGTTCGAAGAGCTTCGACATCGCCTGCAACGTCAAGGTGCTGCTCGACGCCTTCCTCGAGACCTATCACCTGAAATCGATCCACCCACAGACGGTCGATCGCTTCCTCGACTCGCGCGGCACCTTCAACGTGTTGTGGCCGAACGGACACTCGCTGATGGCGACGCCGCACCGGCGCGCCGAGTGGCGTGATCCCGGCGCGGTCGGCATGCCGGAGATCGCCAGCGCCGAACGGATCTACGCGCACCAGAACCTCTCCTACAACGTCTATCCGAACCTGGTGACTCCGATCTCCTCGACCGGGATCCCCTTCTGCCTGTTCTGGCCGAAGAGCGCCCGGGAGATGACCGTGGAGGTGCACTGGTTCGCGCCCGAAGCGGCCCAGGACCACGAACTCTGGCCGACGCGCATGGCCAATTTCGAGCGTATCCTCGAGGAGGACACGCAGTTCGCGCCGCGGATCCAGGAATCGGTCGAGAGCGGCGGCTTCGAGGGCCTGGTGCTCTCCTATCAGGAACGGCGCATCTATCACTGGCACGAGGAACTCGACCGGCGCATCGGCGCGGCGGTACCCGAGGATCTGCGCGTCAAGCCGCTGCTCGCACCCTGGGTCGAGGCGGCTTGAGGGGGCGGGCGTCGTGAGCGCGGTCGAAGGACGCTGGCCCGCCTCGCCGAGCTACTCGGACTACCTGCGCGCCGACAGCCATCCGGTGCCGGAATTCCTGCTGCAGGAGAGTCGGCGCGATTTTGGCTGCGCACCGCTTGCGGTCGAACGCTACACCTCGCAGACGTTCTTCGATCGCGAGGCCGAGCGGCTCTGGCCGCGCGTCTGGCAGATGGTCTGTCGCGAGGAGGAGCTGCGAGAGGTGGGCGACGCGATCGTCTACGAGATCGTCGGCAAGTCCTTCATCGTGCTGCGCTCCGCCCCCGGGTCGATCCGCGCCTTCTACAATTCGTGTCCGCACCGCGGCCGCAAGCTGCTCGACGGCCCGGGGCGCCTGTCGCGACTGCGCTGCGCGTTCCACGGCTTTCGCTGGCGACTCGACGGTTGCGTGGAATCGATTCCCTGCGAGGGCGATTTCGCCCACGTCGCCGCCGGTGATTTCGATCTGCCGGAGGCCCGCGTCGCCTGCTGGGGTGGATTCGTGTTCCTCAACATGGATCGCAATGCGCCGGCGCTCGAGGACTACCTCGGCGTCCTGCCTGCGCACTTCGCGCGCTGGCGGCTCGAGGATCGCTACAAGGCCGTGCACGTCGGCAAGGTGATTGCCTGCAACTGGAAGGTCGCCCAGGAAGCGTTCATGGAGTCCTACCACGTCATCGCGACGCACCCGCAGATCCTCAAGTTCTGCGCCGACGCGAATTCGCGGTACGACATCCTCGGCGACAACGTCAACCGCAACCTCACCGCTTTCGGCGCCCCGAGTCCGCATCTCGGCGCGGCGGTCGAGGAGTCGGCGACCGTCGACGGCATGTTGGAGATGCTCGGCCGCAAGCGCGACGCGGCCCCGCAGAACCGCACGCCCGGCGCGAGCGCGGGCGGATCGCCGCGTGCGACGCTCGGCGCGCTGGTGCGCCGTTCGTTCTCGCGGACCTATGCCGGCGACTGGTCGCGCGCGACCGACGCGGAACTGCTCGACGCGATGGTCTACAACGTCTTTCCCAACTTCTCGCCTTGGGGCGGCTTTGCGCCGAACATCGTCTATCGCTGGCGGCCGAACGGCCGGGACGTGGCCTCCTGCCTGATGGAGGTGATGATCCTGAAGCCGCTCGGCGTGGGCGCGGTACGGCCGGATCCGGCGCCGCTGCGACTTCTCGGGCCCGATGAACCCTGGTCGAGCGTCGCGGAGTTGCCGATCCTCGGCCCGGTCATCGACCAGGATATGCAGAACATGCCGCTCGTGCAGCAGGGACTCGCCGCCTCGGGCACCGGGCGCGTGCAGCTCGGCCGGTATCAGGAGAGCCGCATCCGCCATTTCCACGCCCGCATGGACGCGCTGCTCGCTGACTGAGCGTGGGTCTTTCCGGCTGGCGGAGCCTTCAGGTATAAAGCGAACCCCCGTCACGGAGGTCGCTCGTATGAATACAGGTCCCGCTCTTGCGCTCTCGCTGCTCGCCGCGGCGCTGCCGCTACGGCTTTGCGCGGCCGATTCACCGCCCCCGCAGGACGTGTGGACCGGCAAGGGCCAGGCCGGCTACCTCTCCTCGCACGGCAACAGCCAGGCGCGCTCGGCGAACGCGGCCCTCGACATGTCGCTCGTGACCGGACCGTGGAAGCATGCGTTCCATCTGGCGGGCCTGTACGGCCAGAGCGCCGGCATCGTCTCGGCGGAGCGCTGGGACACCCAGTGGCAGACGAACTACCAGTTCTCGCCCAAGGCCTTCGTATTCGCCGGTCTGCGATACGAGCATGACATGTTCAGCGGCTTTCGCTACCAGGCGAGCGGCACGGCGGGTCTCGGCTACAAGGTGGTCGACAGCAAGAGCACGCAGCTCTCGATCCAGCTCGGCGCCGGCGTCCGCCAGCTCCAGCCCGAGACCATCACGCGCGACGCCGCCGGAGTGGTGATCGCGCGCACACCGCTGCCGAGCGAGCGCAACGCGGTCGCGACCGCGGGACTCGACTACGCGCACACCCTGACCGCCACCACCTCGATCACCGACAAGCTGCTGGTCGAGTCTGGCGCCGCCGACACGCTGATGACGAACGCGCTCGCGCTCGCGGTCAAGATCAACGCCAAGCTCGCGCTCAGCCTCGGCTACAATGTTCAGGACAACACCAAGCCGCCGGCCGGGCTGCGCAAGATCGACACGCTGGAGACCGTGAACCTCGTGTACTCGTTCTAGGAGGTACAAGGCCGCCGGCGATCGGGGGCGAACGATGAACGACGCGCCGGGATCGAACGCACGCGCCGGCCTCTCGAGCGAGGAGGCGAGGGCCCGCCTCGGCAGATACGGGCCGAATTCGATGCCCGAGGAGCGCTCGCCGCTCTGGCGGCGCGCACTCGCGAAGTTCTCCGCACCGGTCCCCTGGATGCTCGAGGCCGCGATCCTCCTGGAACTCGCGCTCGGCGAGCGGATCGAGGCGGCGGTGATCGCGGTGCTGCTCTGTTTCAATGCCGCGCTCGGTCTGCTGCAGGAGGGTCGGGCCAAGGCCACCCTCGAGGCTCTCAAGGCGAGGCTCGCCCTGCAGGTGTCCGTGCGGCGCGACGGCGCCTGGCAGACGCTGTCGGCCGAGACGCTCGTGCCCGGCGACCTGGTCAAGCTCGATCTCGGTGGCGTCGTGCCAGCCGACGTCGAGCTGCTCGAGGGCAGCGTGTTGCTCGATCAGTCGATGCTGACCGGCGAGTCCCTGCCGGTCGAGGCGGGGCCCGGAGCGAAGACCTTTGCGGGGGCGCTCGTGCGGCGCGGCGCGGCGTTCGCCGAGGTCGGCGCGACCGGCACGCGGACCCGGTTCGGCCGCACCGCCGAATTGGTGCGCGTCGCCCACGGCCGCAGCTCTCAGCAGGAGGCGGTGCTGAGGGTGGTGCGAAACCTCGGTTTCTTCAGTGCCGCCATGGTGCTCGTGCAACTCGTCTATGCGACCGCGACGCACGTCGAGGCCCACGCCCTGGTGCCTCTGGTGCTCACGGCGATCCTCGCCGCGATCCCGGTCGCCTTGCCCGCGACCTTCACGCTCGCCGCCGCGCTCGGCGCCGCCGCGCTCGCCCGCGAGGGTGCGCTCGCCACCCGCCTGTCGGCGATCGACGAGGCGGCCAACATGGACGTGCTCTGTTCGGACAAGACCGGCACCCTGACGCAAAATCGCCTGGAGGTGGCCGACTGCCGGGCGGCGCAGGGCTATGACGGCGATTCGGTGCTGCGTCTGGCCGCGCTGGCGAGCGCCGAGAGCGGCTTCGATCCGGTCGATGGCGCGATCCGCGCGGCGGCGGCTGCCAAACCGGCTGCCGCATCGCCGCTGCGTCTCGTCCACTTCGAGCCGTTCGATCCCGCGCGCCGCACGGCCGAAGCGCGGGCGATCGACCTGCAAGGCCGCGGCTGGCGCATCGTCAAGGGCGCCTTCGCGACCCTCGATGCGCTCGTACCCGCCGCCGCGGAGCTGCGGGCGGCCGCGCAGGCGATGGAGCGGGACGGCCGGCGCGTGCTCGGCGTCGTCGCAGGTCCCGACGCGACGCTGTCCTGGGTGGGGCTGATCGGGCTGTCCGATCCGCCGCGCGACGACGCGGCGCAGATGATCGCTGAGCTCGGCTCGCTCGGCGTGCGTACCGTGATGATCACCGGCGATTCACCGGCGACGGCCGCGGCCGTCGCCGCCCGCGTCGGTCTCACGGGGCCGGTCCGACCGCCCGGGGCGTTGCCGGAACGCGTGCAGCCCGGCGAATACGCGGTGTTCGCCGGCGTGTTTCCCGAGGACAAGTTTCACCTGGTGCGCGCCTTCCAGAGCGGCGGGCACACGGTCGGCATGTGCGGGGATGGTGCGAACGACGCGCCGGCCCTGCGTCAGGCGCAGATCGGCATCGCGGTCAGTACCGCGACCGACATCGCCAAATCCGCCGCGGGCATCGTGCTGACCCAGCCGGGCCTCGGTGGGATCCTCGCGACGGTGCGCTGCGGCCGCATCACCTACCAGCGGATCCTCACCTATACGCTGCGCTCGGTCACCGCGAAGATCCACCAGATGCTCTTCCTCACGGTCGGTCTGCTGGTGACCGGACGGGCGGTGCTCACGCCGATGCTGATGGTGCTGCTGATGGTCAGCGGTGACTTCCTGGCGATGTCGGCGACCACGGACCGGGTGCAGCCTTCTCCCCGGCCCGCGGTCTGGTCGATCGGCCGGGTGACCGCCGCGGCCGCGCTGCTCGGCAGCTGCAATCTCGGATTTTGCATTGCGGTCCTGCTGTTCGGCCGTGACCGTCTCGGCATGACGGCGCACGCCGGCCTGCGCACGCTCGCCGCGGTGACCCTGGTCTGCGTGACGCAGGCCTCTTTCTACGTGGTACGCGAGCGGCGCCGATGGTGGGCTTCGCGGCCGAGCGCCTGGGTGCTCGCCTCGACGGCGCTCGACCTGGGCCTGATCACGCTGCTGGCCTCGCGAGGCATCCTGGTGCATCGTCTGCCGATCTGGCTGATCGGTGCGGTCGCGGCGGGGGCGTTCGCGTTCATGTGTGCGCTGGATCTGGTGAAGGGCGCGGTGTTCCGCGCCCTGGCGATCGACTGAGGACCGGGCTGTCCCCCTCGAGGGGCGAAGGGGTGGGCGGTGAGCGATGCGCGGGCGTGGGTCGGGATCGAGTGTGACGAGCGCAGGCATGCGCGGGAGATCCTGCAGATCTTCAATCACGAGATCGCCACGTCCACCTCGATCTACGAATACCAGCCGCGTACCACGGACGACATGCGCGCCTGGTTCGCCGACCGGCGGGGCGGCGGCGCGCCCGTACTCGGTCTTCTCGCGCCCGACGGACGCCTCGCGGGCTTCGGCACCTTCGGTGTCTTTCGCGCCAAGCCCGCGTACAAATACACGGTCGAGCACTCCATTTACGTTCATCGCGAGCACCGCGGCCGCGGCGCCGGCAGGCGGCTGCTCGCGGAACTGATCGCCGCCGCGCAGGCGCGCGGAGTGCACGTGATGGTCGGGGCGATCGACGCGGCCAACGGTGCCAGCATCGCGCTGCACGAGGCGGCCGGATTTCGCCACGCCGGCACGATCGCCGAAGCGGGCTTCAAGTTCGGCCGCTGGCTCGATCTGGCGCTCTACCAGCTCGTGCTCGAAGGTCCCGAGGAGCCCGTCGACGGCTGAGCGCGACGGGCTCGGGCGGCGGCCGACCGGCGTCGCCGCAGGTGTGTCGGGACGCGCGTCGTTCTATCATGTGCGCATGGGATTCGACTGCAGTGTTTGTCCAGGCTATTGCTGCAGCCACGCGCGGATCGCGGTCACCGACCACGACGTGCGCCGGCTCGCCAGACATTTCGGCCTGTCCGAGCGGGCCGCGCGGGCGCGGTTCACCTACCACTATCGAACCAAGGAGATCGACGAGCAGTTGCTGCGTCATCGCCGCGACCACGTCTACAAGAGCGTCTGCCGGTTCCTCGACCCGAAGACGCGGCGCTGCGGCGTCTACGAGGCAAGGCCGAACGTCTGTCGCAAATACCCTTACGGCAACCGCTGCGGCTACTACGCATTCCTGAAGTTCGAGCGGGAATTCCACGACGACCCGCAGTTCGTGCCTTCCGCCTGATGCCGCGTACGAAACTGCCCAAGGCCGCGGCGCTGCCCGCACTGCTGCTCGCGGCGAGTGGCTCGCTCGCGGGCGCGGCGGGCCGCCCCGGACACGCGCTGCGGCCCTCCGATCTCGTCGGGGCCTGGCGGTTGGTACGCATCGACTACTCGGGCCCGGACGGTCCGGCGGTGGATCCGTTCTACGGCCCGGCTCCGACCGGCCTCATCGTCTACGATGCGAGCGGCTGGATGAGCGTGCAGATCGTCTCGCACCCGCGGCGCGCATGGCGGTCGCACGCAGACCGGCGCAGCACCTCGCCGACGGCCGCGCGGGGCCACGCCGCCCTGAAGGCCGCCGCCTACGACGGGTACTACGCCTATTACGGCGCCTGGCGGATCGTCGGCGGCGGAACCGCGGTCGAGCACGTTGTGAGCGATTCTCTGGATCCGGCGGAGGACGGTCACCGCTACCGCCAGCAGGTCCGCGTCGCGAACGGCTGCATGACCTTCACCAACCGCGGCGGTCCGGCGGGTGCGCGCACTACACGCGTCAAGGTCTGGGCGCGTGTCGGCGCGCACGAGCGGTGCGCGGGCTGAACATCGAGGACTGTCCGCACCGGCCGCCGTGTCCGGGTTGTCCTCGCTATGCCGAACCCGGGATCGCAGCCGCAGCGGCGCAAGGGCTCGCGCGGATCGCCGCGGCCCACGGACTCGGCCCGGTCGAGCGGCGCGGCGGTCCGGCGCTGCGTTTCCGCCACCGCGCCCGCCTCGCGATCCGCGGCCGGATCGGCTCGCCGAAGATCGGCCTGTTCGAGCTCGGTACTCACCACGTCGTGCACACGCCGAATTGCCGCGTACACCATCCGCTGATCAACGAAGTCGCCGCGCAGGTGCGAGGCGCGCTGGTCGAGACCGGCACGGGCTGTTACTCGGATCGGCATCATCTCGGCCTCGTGCGCCACCTGCAGGTGGTGGTGGAACGCCGCTCGCAGACCGCCCAGGTCGTGCTGGTGGCGAACGCGCCGGAGCCGGCACCGCTCGGCGCCTGTCTGGAGCGGATCCGCGAGCGCCTCGGCGCGCGGCTGCACAGCCTCTGGTTCAATTCCAACGAGCGACCCACCAACGCGATCCTCGGCGAGCGGTTCGATCGGTGGTGCGGACCGCCTTGCGTCGTCGAGCGCTTCGGAGGGGCCGAAGTGCACTATCCGCCGGGCGCGTTCGGCCAGAACAACCTCGCCATGGCCGAGGCGCTGATCGGCGAGTTGCGCGCCGAGTTGCCGCGCGGTGCGCGGGTCGTCGAGTATTACGCCGGTGTCGGCGCGATCGGTCTCTCGCTGCTCGATCGGGTCGAGTCGATCGCGCTCAACGAGGTCTCGCCGCAGTCCCTGCTCGGTCTCGAGTCCGGACTCGCGGGGCTGTCGGCCGCCGACCGTGCCCGCATCCGCATCCTCGTCGGCCCGGCGGGCGAGGCCATCGATGCGCTTGCGGACGCGGACGTCGTGGTCGCCGACCCGCCGCGCAAGGGACTCGACCCGCCGCTGCGCTCGGCGCTCGTCGAGCGTCCGCCACGGCGCTTGTATTATGCGAGCTGCGGACTCGAGTCGTTCGCGGCCGATCTCGCCGTGCTCACCGGGAGCGGGCGGCTGCGTCTCGCGGCGCTGACGGCCTTCGATTTCTTTCCGTACACCGAGCACGTCGAGACGCTCGCGCGGTTCGAGCGCGTCTGAGCGCCGGGACTGGCCGCGGGTCGCGCGCCGTGCGATCCTCGCGCCCACCATGATGCTCAACGATGGTTACAGCGACGTTCCCCTGGGCAAGATCGCCTCGGTGGTCACCTGTCTCGAGATGCTCGCGCCCGCGGCGGCCCGCCCCGCGCCCTGTGCATCCGGCTGGTCGCTGCGGCGGATCGACGCTCCGGACGCCGTCTGGTACCGGGAACTCTTCGCGCGGATCGGCACTCCCTGGCTGTGGTTCTCGAGGTTGCGGATGCCGCCCGAGGAGCTGCGCGCGATCATCACGCACCCCGACGTCGAGATCCACGCGTTTGCGATCGACGGCCGCGACGA
>JAGWPY010000059.1 GCA_028870275.1 Gammaproteobacteria bacterium
CGGGCGAGACTCGCATCGAGGCGCGGTCCGCTGATCTCGAGCCGGATCGCCGGCGTCTCGATCGCGGGTCGCTTCGGCACGAGCGCCATCGCCACGCTCCTCAGGCGCTCGCCCGCGACGCCGTGACGAGTCCGAGCGCGGCCATCGCGGCTGCGTGCCCCTGGCCGATCGAATCGTCGATGGTCTCCGGGCCGGTCGCGGCGCCGGCGACGAACACGCCGGGTCGCGAGGTCTCGGCGAGGTTGCCGTAGGTGTTGCCGCGGGCGATGTAGCCGTGTGGCTCGAGCGCCACGCCGAAGGTCGCGGCGATGCCGCGGTTGTCGACGTTGGGATCCATGCCGATCGCATGCACCACCAGATCGAAGGGGATCGTCACCGGCCGCTTGACCAGCGTGTCCTCGCCCTTGACGATCAGCTTCTCGCCGTCCGAGGTGACTTCGGCGATGCGCGCCTTGATGTACTTGATCTTGAATTCCTCCTGGCTGCGCCAGTAGTACTTCGTCTCGTACAGCCCGAAGGTGCGGATGTCCATGTAGTAGATGTAGACGTGGCAGTCGGGCAGTTCCTCGCGGATCTCCATCGCGAGGTTCGCCGACACCGTGCAGCAGATCTTCGAACACCATTCGCGGCCGATCTGTCGGTCGCGAGAGCCGACGCACAGCAGGATCGCGACGCGTTGCGGCTTGCGGCCGTCGGAGGGGCAGCGCACACCCTTCCCGGACGAGATCATCTGCTCGACCTGGGTCGTCGTGACCACGTCGGGGAAGGTGCCGAATCCCCATTCGGGCTTGTTCAGCGAATCGAAATGCGTGAATCCGGTCGCGAGGATCGCGGCGGCGGCGTTCACCGACGCACCGCCCGACAGCGAGGCCGTGAAGCCGCCAGGACCGCCCGAAAAGCCCGTGACGGTCGTGCCGGTGCGCACTTCCACGAGGGAGTCCCGTTCGACCCTCTGCACCATGCCGCCGATCGCGTCCCGGGCCCACTCGCCCGAGGGCACGAGTTTGGCGTAGCCCGAGAGGATCGGTGCGCCGCCAAGCCGATCGGCCTTGTCGACGAGGACGCTGCGCTGGCCGATACGCGCGAGCGCGTGCGCCGCGGAGAGTCCGGCGGGCCCGCCGCCGACGATGAGGATCGGCTGATTCATGCGGATTTTCCTATGCGCTTGAAGCCGGGGCCCGAGGTGATCATGCGCCGCGGGTCGTAGAGCGTCTCACCGCGTCCCGCGGCGACTTCCTTGAGATAGGCCTCGAATTCGCTCTTCTTCGCCTGCCAGTCGATGCCGAGCTTCTCCATTAGTCCTTCCGTGGCCGAGGCGTGCCAGTGCGACTGTACGATCTTGTAGGGATGCGCGCCGCAGGCGAGGGCCGCGAACTGGCAGTCGGCCAGCACCGGCAGGCTGACCGGCCGGCCGTCGGCCTTGCTGATCCACTGGTTCTTGTCGAGCGTGGTGATGCAGCCGGTGTCGTGACCGATCATCACGTCCGCCCGCGCCTCCTCGACGGCCACGCGGATCTTGCGGTCGATCGCGAAGGAGCGGGTGAATTCACGCTCGGAGATGATGTGCCGGAAGCCGAATCCGCAGCAGTCGTACCAGGTCGAGTAGTCGATCACCTGCGTGCCGAGCGACTGCATGATGCCGGTGGAGACCGCGACGCGGTTGCCGTCGAGCACATCATCGTCGTAGATCACGTCCTCGGGGATCATCTTGTAGACGTGACAGGCGGGATGGATCGTCGCCCTCACCTGGCTGCAGTCGAGCACCCTGCGTTTGGCGATCTCGCCGCGCATCACGTGCACCCATTCCGAGTAATGCACGATCTCCTCCGGCAACAGCAGTTTGCCGTCGACCAGCCGGCCGAGTTTGCCGAGGATCTGCCGCACCCGCTCGCGCAGCTTCGCCGAATGGACCAGATAGGTGCGCATCTCCTTGTAGTTGCCGAAGGAGGTGCCGCAGTGAACCAGCGGATAGTAATACCCATCCGGCAGGCCCTGGGCCTTCGCGGCGACGTAGGCCTGGTGGAAATTGCGCAGGAACACCGCGGCCAGGCTCTCGATGTTGCCGATCCCCGAGCCGTGGTAGTTCCAGGCGGTGCACGAGGTCTGGTCGGTCTCGTCGAGATACTCGATCTCCATCTGGTTCATCAGCCAAAGGAGCGAGGTCGGGTATCCGGGAATGTTGCCGCACTGGCCGCAGGATTTGTGATGCCAGAGCCGGTTGGTCGGGATGCGCTTCTCCCAGCCGTAGAGCGTCTTCACCGACACCGGACGATGTTCGTCGCGAATCCGGTGGACGAGGATCTCGCCGTCCTTCTCGAGTTGCCACATCGCGTCGCGAACGTCCTCGACGCGGTCCTTGTTGGTGAGCATCGAGCGCTTGTCGATGATCTGTTCGACCCAGGCGGTGGCGACCTGCGCGTCGCGCGTATTCAGGCCGGCGCCCTTCCATTCGGGTCCATGCCCCGTGAGATGCTCGCCCGGCTGTCCATCGGTCGGTTTGGTCATGGCCTCACTCCTCTTGGTCCTCGAGCCATTCGGCGTATTCGTCGCGTTTCTCGTCCATGATGTCGCCGATCACGTCGAACAGATTCGGATCGACCCCCTTCAGGCTGTTCAGTACACCGGTTTCCTCCCAGATCGTGTACAGCTCGACGGAGGTCTTCAGGTTCACTTCCCAGGCCGTCTTGGTCGTATGCAGGGTCGGCACCGGGATCGCCTTGCGCAGGAGCGCGAGCGGCGCGTCGACTTTCGAGATGTTCGGTCCCCAGTCCGGAAACGCGTCCTTGCTGATCATGTCGGGCGAGAGTTGATTGCCGGTCGAGATGAGCTTGAGCATCACGCGACTGAACGGCCGCAGCACGTTCTTGGCCGACTCCATGCCGTGCTTGATCGCCACTTCCCGCATCAGCATCACCAGCCCGCCGGGTGAGTTGCCGAAGGGGCAGCGCGCCGCGCAGGTGTAGCACTGCGCGCAGGCCCAGATCTTCTCCTGCATCGCGTCGTAGATGCCCTCGAGGTTCTCCGTCCACAGCAGCTGGACGATCTCGCGGGGGCTGTAGTCGTAGTAGTGGGCCGAAGGGCAGGTTGCCGTGCAGATGCCGCAGTTCAGGCAGCCGTTCAGCTCATGATCGAAGCGCAGATCCGACTGGATGTCCCGAAAGATCTCCTCGAGCTTCGTGCGCTGCACGGGTGCGGTGTCGCCGACCGGGTCGCCGATGAACTGTTGGACGCGCGTCGTGCTCGCACTCTCCATCGAGACCCCCCGTCGACCGACCCTGGCTTCAGTAAGTCAGTACCTTGTAGTCGTCCTGCATCACCCGCTCGATCAGGTAGGCACCACCGATGATGCCGCTGCACTCGGGAATCAGATCGGCTTCGGTCATGTCGAACAGATCGAGATTCGGCGAGCAGCAGAAGAATTTCGCGCCAGCCTCGTGGGCGTCCTTGATGAAATCGAGGACGGACTTCGGCGAACCGGGTTTGACGAACAGCTTCTCGGCGACCCCTTTCTTCATCAGGCGCCCCGCGGTCGCGGTGCAGATCACCTCGACCTCGAATTCCATCGCGGCGGCCACGGTCGCCTGGAAGATCGGCGCGCCGAGCTCCTCGCCGTTGCGGGGGTCGGTGTTCGCCATCACGATGATCAGCTTCGTGGCCATTCCTCGCTCCTTCCCCGATAAGCCGGTCCCGATTCCCAAATGCCCGGCGCCGCCAAACTAAGTTATTAGCCGAGGCTAATGTATAAAGCGGTGGGGCGCAAGCGCCTTCTGATTCATCGGCGCCATGTACCTAGTCCATCAGGCCCATGCACCGCACCAGTCCGGTCATGATCGGCACCAGGGAGTCCTCGAGGGACCTTTGTTGCGTGCGCAGCGCCTGCAGCGCGGACTGCGGATTCTCGGGAGCGTCTTCCGAGTCCATGATCAGATCCTCGACGATCGCGCTCTTTGCGCCGGGATGTCCGCGGAAGCCGAAGGCGCGAGGGGCGCAGCGGAACACTGCCGCGTCCCCCCGAGGATCGACCGCGAGCACGTCGGCCGCCGCCGGCGGTCGAGCCAGATCTCGACCATAGCGAACCATCGGCAATCGATCGGGCAGTAACCCGTCGAGCGCATCGTCCACGGTACGGCGGGCCTCCTCGACCGCGAATTCGAGCGGCGTCGGCGTGGCTGTGCCGCCGGCGGCGAGCGCGAGAATCGCCGCGCCGAGCCCGATGCCGAGGATCGGGCCACCGGCGGCGAGCGCCGTGGCGGTCATGGCGACTTCCGCATCGAGGGTGGGCAGGCGATGCGGCCCTGGCGTCGCGCCCCACGACCCGCCGCCGAGCAATACGAGTCCGTCGGCCCAATCGCGCGAGCCCGGCAGGCGCCCGCCCTCGACGAACGGCCGGAAATAGCGGAAACGGATTCCGCGGCCCTCGAAGTGATCCTCGATCAGGCCGAGGTGCTCGGCCGAGACGTGCTGAACGACCGCAAGCGTCCGCGCCCGGCGCTCGCTCATGCCGGTGCGCCGTCCCCGGCGCGATCCGGGCCGCTCGCGAGCGCGGCCTCGATCGCCCGACGCAAATCCACCGGGGTCACCGTGGCGGTGCCTGGTGGGCGCATGGCGAAGAACGCCTCGACCGCTTCGCCGGCCGAGGCCGCGTCGACACCGCGCAGCCGGCTTTCCAGGTCGAAGATCAGACGCGGCGGCGCGATGAAGAAGTCGCCCGTGATCAACACCTGAGCAATGCGCTGACCGGCCGTTCCCTCGCGGCGCAGGTAGGCCGTGATGGTACCGCCGGGGGCCGCGTACCGCCCGACGCTCGCCTCGGCCTGCACCGCCGGCCCGTCGATCTCGGCGACGAACTCGTCGCGGCCGATTTCGGTTTCGTACAGGCGGTCCGCGCAATCCCGTTCGGCCGCCGAGAGCGGCTCGCGACGGAATCTGAAGCCCAGGCGCTCGGTGAATCCGTCGAGCAGGGCTTGTTCGACCTCGGCGACGCTCGGCGTGCGCTCGCCGAGCAGTTCGCGCAAGGTCACGACGCGCGCGGCCGCCGAATCGAGGCCGCGCTTGGCGATCTTCGCCTGCGGGATGCGCAGGGCGCCGGTCATCGCGAGCGGATCGGTGTCGATCAGCACGGTGCCCTGGTAGATCAGCGAGTCGCCGTCGAAGAACCCGCCCGTGCCGCTCACCTTGCGTCCGTCGATCTCGATGTCGTTGCGTGGCCGGAAGCGTGCGGCGACGCCCAGGCGGCCGAGTCCGGCGGCAGCCGCTTCGCAGATGGCGCGGGCCAGATCGGCGAGCGTGGCGCCGGCGAGCGCGCGGCGTGCGAACACCAGTGCCCAGCCGAGTTGCCCTTCGTCGAGGTAGATCGCGCCGCCGCCGGTGATGCGCCGGCCGACTTCGATGCCTCGCTCGCGGCAATGCGGCAAGTCGACCTCGGTGGACAGTTCCTGGTGACGACCCACGAGCGCCGACGGCCGGAAGTGGATGAAGCGCAGCGAATCGCCGATCTCGCCCGACTGGTGAAGCTCGAGCATCGCGGCGTCCAGAGCGATGTTGTAGCGGCCACCGGCGAGTCCCGCGTCGACGACGCGCAGAGTGGCGCTCACGGATCCTCGGCGCGCACGACCGGTATGCGCAGTTGTCGGCGAATGCGCCTGAGATCACCTCGGTTCGGCTGGAAGGGGAAGCTCGCGATGTCGCTCGGCGGCGAGTCGCCGTACGGCCTGTCACAGGCCGACACGTCCTCGCGGAACTTGCCGGGACAGCCGGAGGTCCGGAAGGCGATGCCTTCGGCGATCACCCCTTCGAGCTCCTCGCGTGGCAGCCCGTAGTCGACGACGCGGCCACGATCGTCGAAGCGCATCTGGTCGATGCGCACGCCCCGGTAGTCGAGCAGATATCGCGCCAGCTGTACCCGTCGCCACTGATCCCTCGGCGTGGCCGGCAGATGATCCATCAGCGAGCCCTTCTCCGGGAAGAAGCAGAACATGTGGCTGTGACCGCCCAGATCGACCAGACGTTGTACCAGCTCGAGCACCTCGAACTCGGTCTCCCCCATGCCGACGATGATGTGCGCGCCGAACTTCTGCGGTCCGAACACGTCCCTGGCCGCCAGGAGGATTTCCCAGTACTTGCTCCACTTGTGCGGCGATTCGACGCCCTTGCCGCGCGTGCGGTCGAAGATCGCCGGCGTCGCCGCATCGAGCGCCACCGTGAAGATGTCGGCGCCGAGATCCTTGAGGCGCACGACGTCCTCGCGCGACATCGTGGTCGGATTGGAGAGAATCGACACCGGGATCGCCGCCGGGTCGATGCGCCGGGTCCAGCGCTCGAGCACGGCGACCGTGTCCGCGTCCGACCGGGGGTGGGTGATCATCGAGATGCACATCCGATGGAAGGGACTCGCGGCGGGATCGCGCGCAACGATGTCCACGATCTGCTCGACCGGTACGGCCGGCCAGTCGACACGGATGAAATTGCGGTCCGCGTAGTCGCGCTCGGCTTCGCGATGCCTGGCGAGACCGCAGTACGCGCAATTCGCGCGGCAGCCTTCCGGGTAGGTGAGCAGCAGATTGAGGCAACGCGTGCATTCACAGCGGTGCATGCGGCCCGGCATGATGCCGAGAGTCATGGCCGCCGCGGTCGACATCTGCACGTACTCCGGCGATCGCATGTGCGGCGCGAGCAGATTGTTGTTCGGCAGATAAACGCCCTCGGGGCGCTGGTCCGCCGCCTTCACGCGAGCGCCGTTGCGCAGCTCCGGCGGCGTCGGCGAGGGTGCCCGCGGCTGCATCGCCTCGTAGGCGTTGTAGTCCGCCTGCGTCGCGAGCACGGATCGCGTCGTCTCGTCAGGGTGCTTGACGCAGCTCATGCCACGACTCCTTCGGTCCGTGTTTCATTGGTGGCGGCTCGTCCGCCGCAGGCGCGAGCGGCCGCCCCCGGGCGGGAGGCCTCCCCGCCGAGCTTGATCGAACAGCAGGCATGCTGCTGCTCGAATGGCCGGCCGATCGCCCGGGCGACCGCGACCGCGCCGTCGGCCGGGAAGGCGATTCCATCGAGGCCGGCGAGCACCGCGTACGCGTCGGTGACGCGCTTGTGCATGCCGGGTGGACGAGCGCAGCCGAGCAGCACCTGCCGGTCGGGCAGCCGAGCGCGTGCCTCGGCGAAGACCCGGCCGACGTCGGCGGCGTCCGGCACCGCGAAAGTGCCGGGCACAGCATAGAACGGCATCACCACCACCAGCACGAGGCTCGTGACCGCGTGGCGGGAGACGATGTCGAGCGCGGCGCCCTCGCCGAGCAGGCGCCCGTAGTGCAGCCCGATCACGATGTGCGGCACGACTTCCATGCGGGTCTCGCAGAGCGCCGCGAGCGTCGCCTCGAAGTCGGCCACCGGCCGGTCGAGATGATAGACCTCGCGGATGGTCTCCTCGGCGCCGATCACGTCCATCATCGCGGTGTCGACGCCGGCCGCCTCCATGGCGCGCGCGCCCGCGCGATCGGTGAGCGCGGTGTGGATGGCGATCCGCAGGTGCGGGTGGTCGCGCTTCAGGCCTTCGACCACCGGATAGAAGCGCTCATAGCGGATTTCGTTCCGCCGGTTCGAGCCGCCCGACAGCAGGAAGCCCTCGAGTCCCTGGGTCGCGATCAGCTCGCGCACCTTGCGGTCGAGCATCTGCGGGGTGGTGGCGGCGAGCATGGGTTCGAGGATTTTCGCGCGGCAGTGATCGCAGTCGAGGCCGCAGGCCCCGCCGGTGATCGAGAACGCCGGGAAACTGTTCTTCGAACAACCTTTGAGTTCGGCGCTCGCGTAATCCTTGAACGTCGGCGTCGAAAAGCGGATCGGCCGGGAAACGACCGTCGCTCTCGAGCGCTCCAGCCGCTCGATCAGCGCCTCGTCGAACGTCGCACCGTCGAGATCCTCGATCGCGAGTAGCGCCTGGTGCCAGCTCATGGGTGAAACTCCCTCCGTCTGCTCTCGGCGATCAAATGCTCGATCTCCGCCCGGATCGGTCCTTCGCGCGGCGCGTCCTCGATCGTCGAGCACCATGCCGGATCCATCGATTCCTCGTCAATCAGGTCGCAATCGAGTGCCCGCAGGATGCGCTGCGCCGCTTCCGGCAGTTCCGACGGGATCTCGCGCCCGCTCAAGGTCGCCCAGAGTCCGGCCCAGCAGCGTGCGACCGTCCACGGGTTGTAGCCGCCGCCGCCGAGGACCAAGGAGACCGGCGCGCAGTCGACGAGCATCCCTACCGCATCCCACAACGCCCGGTTGCCGAGGGCGAGGCCCGACAAAGGGTCGCCGGCGAGGGCGTCGGTGCCGCAGACGGCGACGATCGCCTGCGGTGCGATCCGCCGCAGCGTCGGCTCGATCGCGTATTCGAGGATCGCCCGCAACTCGCTGTCGTTGAGCGCGGACGGGACGGCGAAATTGCGCGCCCGCCCGCCGCCACGATCGTCCGAGGCGCCGGTGTGCGGCCAGCGACCCCGTTCGTGGATCGAGAAGGTATGCACGCGCGGATCGCCGGCGAACGCCTCCTGTACGCCGTCGCCGTGGTGCGCATCGAGATCCACGTAGGCCAGCCGCTCGAGTCCGGCGTCGGCGAGGCGCAGCAGCGCGAATACGGGATCGTTGAAATAGCAGAACCCGCTGGCGCGGTCGGCGCGCGCGTGATGCGTGCCGCCCGCCGGGTGGAAGCTCAGGTGGCCGGACAGGGCGAGTTCGGCCGCAAGGATCGAGCCGCCCACGGCCGTCGCCGCGCGCTCGAACACTCCCCGGAACAGCGGATTTTCGCGGGTGCCGACGCCATGGCGCTCGCGTAGCGAGGTCCCGGCCACGCCGGCTGCGTCGGCCGCGGCGAGCGCCGTGACGTATTCCGGAGTGTGGAAGCGCTCGATCTGTTCCCGTGGCGCGGGCGGGCTCGTGCGGAATTCTCCGGGCGTCAGCCAGTCGAGCGCGTCGCACAGGTTCATCAGAGTCCCGATGCGGGGGATCGACAGCGGATGGCCGGCGCCGAAGCCGGACGTGCGCCACAGAGCGCTTCCGATCATGGTCGTGTGTCGCCGCAAGAGACCGTGCTCCGTTGCCTGGCATTCGAGACCGCCACCGCGCGCCGCCGCGGCGGCGCCGGCAGGGGCGTGGCCGCAGGTCGACCCGTGGAATTGCGGATGGTCGGATGAACGTATCATAGTATGCTCATATAAAGCTTTGCTAATACCTCTGGATTTGGTAAGTTCGAATCGACACCGGAATTTGCCAAGAGGGGAGATCATGGCCGAGGCGGATTCGGAAAGACGCGCAAAGCGCATGTCCATCATCGTCACCAAGGGCACGCTCGACTGGGCGTACCCGCCGTTCATCCTGGCGACGACGGCCGCCGCGATGGGCCTCGACGTCACGATGTTCTTCACGTTCTACGGCCTGCCGCTGCTGCTCAAGGAGCTGGATCTGCAGCTCTCGCCGCTCGGCAATCCGGCGATGAAGATGCCGATGGCCGGCGGCCACATGGCCATGCCGAACATCGCCTGCATGGTCCCGGGGCTGGACGCGGCCGCTTCCCGCATGATGAAGAATCTCATGAAGAAGAAGGGCGTCGCCTCGATCCAGGACCTGCGTGCCCTCGCCATCGAGTCGGACGTGCGCATGATCGCCTGTCAGATGACCATGGATCTGTTCGAGTATTCCCTCGACGACATGATTGCCGGGCCGGAGCTCGGCGGCGCCGCGACCTACATCGAGGTCGCGACCCAGGCGGAGATCAACCTGTTCATCTAGGAGCGTGCTGCGGCGCGCAGTGGAGCTTGCATGGCTGACCAGACATTGGATGCGAAGGGCCTGAACTGTCCTCTGCCGATCCTGCGCGCGAAGAAGGCGCTGCAGGCGCTCGCGCCGGGCGGGACGCTCGAGGTGCTGGCGACCGATCCGGGCGCCGTCAAGGACTTCCAGGCGTTCTGCCGCACCACCGGCAATGAACTGGTCGAGTCGGGCACCGAGGGCAACGTGTTCCGCTTCGTACTGCGCCGCACCGGCTAGACGCCGGCTGGACGCCGCCAAGTTCCGTTCCGACCGTCGACGCGGCGCACGCGTCGATCGCCGATCCAATTCTTCGAGTTCAAGGACGAGAGAGGGATAGGCCATGAAGACGAGACACTCATTGATCGGTGGTTTGCCGCTGTTGCTCGTGGCCGCGGTGGCCGGAGCGACCAATGGCTATTTCACCGACGGCGCCGGTACGAAGAACGCGGGCCTCGCGGGCGCCGGCAGCGCCGATCCGGAGGAGGCCATGATCGCCGCCACCAATCCGGCCGGCCTCGCCTACGTCGATGAGCGTATCGAGGCGGGTCTGCAGCTGTTCAGCCCGGACCGCTCCTACACGACCTCGGCGAGTCTTGCGCAGGGCCAGGGCGGCGCTTTCACGATCGGTCCGAATGACCTCAACAGCAACAACAAGCTGTTCCCGTTGCCCGACGTCGCCATGGCCTGGAAGCTCGACGCCAGCGATACGCTGGGCCTCGCCCTGTACGGGCGCGGCGGCATGAATACGAAGTGGAGCGGCGGTACGGCGACCTTCGATCCGGACGGTCCGGGCCCGGCACCGGTGATGACGCTACCCGGCACTTACGGCACCGGTACCGCCGGGGTCGATCTGATGCAGGCGTTCCTGAATCTCTCGGGGGCGCATGCCTTCGCGCAGCACTCGTTCGCGGTCGGCGGTGCGCTGATCCTCGCCGCCCAACGGTTCGAGGCGCGCGGAGTCGGCGCCTTCGCCGGGTACACGGAGACCTTCGCGGCGAGCGGCGGCACGACCATGCCCACCCATCTCACGAACACCGGTCACGACATGTCTTACGGCGCCGGCGCCTCGGTCGGCCTGCAGTGGCACCCGGATCCGCAGTTCTCGGCCGCGCTTGCCTACACTTCGAAGATCTACATGCAGAAGTTCCGCAAGTACGCGGACCTGTTCGCCGGGCACGGCGGTTTCGACATTCCGGCGACGGCGACGCTCGGGCTCACCTACAAACCCGTCACGCCGGTCGCGGTCGACTTCGACGTGCAGCGAATCTGGTATGCGGACGTGCCCTCGATCGGCAATGGCATCGCCAATCTGTTCGCCTGCCCCACGGCGGGGGCGGGCGGCACGGACGTCGCGAGTTGTTTGGGCGGCATTCATGGTCCGGGCTTTGGCTGGCGCAATATGACGGTCTACAAGCTCGGCCTGCGTTACGCGGTCGATTCGACCTGGACGGTGCGCGGTGGCTTCAGCCACGGCACGCAGCCGATACCCGGTTCACAGTTGACCCTGAACATCCTGGCCCCGGGTGTCATCGAGAACCACTTCGCGGTCGGCTTCACCCGTTCGATGGCGAACCACGGCGAGCTCAATATGGCGTTCACCTATGCGCCGGAGAAGAAGGTCGTCGGCACCAATACCTTCGACCCGACGCAGACGATCGAAGTGCGGATGCACCAGTACATCCTCGAGGTCGGCTACGCCTGGGGGTTGTAGCGGTACGCCTGGGACTCGTGGCCTGGGACTCGTGGCGGACCCTGGGCCTTGCGGCAGGCCCTCAGGCGCCGGCTTTCGGCTCTTCGACGAGGTGCTCCGCAACGAGTTCCACGAGGCTCGCGATCCGCCCGTCCCATTTCCAGTGGGCCTTGCTCTCGTCCATCGTCAGCCGGCAGTTGGAACAGGCTGAAACCATGGTCTTGGCGCCGACCTGCTCGACCTGATCCATCTTCAGCTTGAAGACCTTGTAGCGCAGCGGTGCGGCGCGGCCGATGGCCTGCACGCCACCGCCACCGCCGCAGCACCAGTTCTCGTTGCCGGTCGGCGTCATCTCGCGAAAGTCGCGCGCGAACCCGTCGAGCAGTTCGCGGGCGTCCCCGGCGGCGCCGCCGCGCCTGGAGATCTGGCAGGGGTCGTGGTAGGTCAGGCGTTCGTCGATCGGCGTGAGACGCAGTCGACCCGAACGCTTCAGCTGGGCGAGAAACTCGGTGATGTGCAGCACCTCGAAGGGCAGCTCCCGGCCGAGCAGGTTGGCGGCCGACCAGCGCAACACGCCGTAAGCATGCCCGCACTCGGGAATGACCACGGTCTTCGCGCCGATCGCCTCGGCGGCCGCGACGATGCGCTCGACCATCGTTCTGGCGATGTCGGCCTTGCCCGCCAGATAGCCGAAGTTGGTCGCCTCGTAGCCCTTGCTGCTCAGCGTCCACTGAACGCCCGCATGGTTCAGGAGCTTCGCCATGGAGGCGACCGAGTCGGGATATTTCATGGTCTCGACCGAGGAGAGCGTCAACAGCACGTCGGCGCGAGGCAGGTCGATCGGGATGTTCACCTCGTGTTCGTCGGCGATCCAGGCGACGCGGTCCCGCAGCTTCTCCGGGCTCACACCGAGAGGGCTGCCGTGATCGCGCGAATTGTCGGCCGAGCCCATGAGGTCCGAAGGGCCGAGGCCGGCCGCGACCCAGGCCTGCCTCGCGCCGGCGACGATCGAGGCGATGTCGATGCCCATCGGGCAGGCCATGGTGCAGCGACCGCACATCGTGCAGGTGTCGAACAGCAATTCCTCCCACTCGCGGAGGTCCGCCTCGCCGACCGGTCGCGCAAGCCCCAGCAGCCCCAGCGGGAATTTGCGATGCCGGTAGGCCTTGGCGATCGGGAACAGCTTGTAGGCGGGTGTGTGCCGCGGGTCTCCCGAAGCCACGTGAAAATGGCACGAATCGGCGCACAGCCCGCAATGCACGCAGCCCTCCAGATAGGCGGCAAGGTGGGATTCGGTCTGACGGAGAAAAGTCCGAACCGCGCCTTCGAGATCGATCGTGGTAGCCATGACACCGTCCTCTAGCGCACCTGAAGCTGCAGGAGATCCTCGCCAGCCGCATCGACGACGTGCACGGCGCAGGCGATGCAGGGATCGAAACTGTGGATCGTGCGCTGTATCTCGAGCGGCTGCTTGGGGTCGTAGACGACGTGCCGATCCATCAGTGCGGCCTCGTAGGGGCCGGGCTGGCCCTGCGGATCGCGCGGGCCCGCGTTCCAGGTGGAGGGCACGACGGCCTGGTAGTTCTCGATGCGCCGGTCCTTGATCACGATCCAGTGGGCGAGCGCGCCGCGCGGGGCCTCGGTAAAGCCGACTCCACGGGCCTCGTCGGGCCAGCTCGCCGGATCCCATTTCGACTCGTCGTGCACGGCGAGATCGCCCCGCTTGATGTTCGCGGTCAGGTGGCCGTACCAGACGGGCATCTGGTCGGCGATGATCTTGCTCTCGAGCGTGCGCGCCGCGGTGCGGCCCATGGTCGAGAACATCGCGGTGAGCGGCAGACCGAGCTTGGAGAGCGCCTGTCCGGCAAGTTCGCGCGTCGGCTCGTGGCCCTTCGCATAGAGCATCAGCACCCGCGCGAGGGGGCCGACCTCCATCGGCTTGCCCTTCCAGCGCGGCGACTTCAGCCAGGAATAGCCGCGTTCCACGTCGAGATGCTGGTAGGGCGGCTTCGGACCGGTGTAGTCGAGCCTGGTCTCGCCCGCATAGGGATGAAGTCCTTCGTCCCGGCCACCGGAATAGTCGTACCAGGAGTGCGCCACGAACTCCTGGATCTCCGCCGGGTTCGCGAGGTCGACCGGATGGATCGTGCCGAGATCGCGGCCGAGGATCGCGCCGCGGGGAATCAGCCAGCTCGCCGGATCGGCAGCGCCGGTCTCGGGGAAATCGCCGTAGGTGAGAAAATTGCCGATGCCCTCGCCGCGGGCGAACCAGTCCTTGTAGAACGAGGCGATCGCCAGGGTGTCGGGCAGATAGACCTGATCGACGAATTCGCGCATGCGCGCGATCACCGTGGCGACGCGCTCCAGACCTGCGAGGTCGAGCGCGGTCGCGGCCGTACCGCCCGATCCCGTGGTATCGATGCTGATCGGCGAGGGCGCGCCGCCGACCAGGAAATTCGGATGAGGGTTCTTGCCGCCGAAGATCGTGTGGATCTGCACCACCTCGCGCTGCCAGGCGAGCGCCTCGAGGTAGTGCGCGACCGCGAGCAGATTCGCTTCGGGAGGCAGCTTGAAGCCGGGATGGCCCCAGAAACCATTGGCGAAGATGCCGAGCTGGCCGGATTCGACGAATTTCTTCAGCCGGCTCTGAGTGTCGGTGAAATAGCCCGGGCTCGACTTCGGATAGCTGGAAATGGACTGGGCAAGCTTGGAAGTGGCCGCCGGATCCGCCTTGAGCGCGGAGACCACGTCGACCCAGTCCAGGGCATGCAGATGATAGAAATGCATCACGTGATCGTGGACGAACTGCGCCGCGATCATGAGATTGCGGATCAGTTGCGCGTTCGCCGGAATCCGGTAAGCGAGCGCGTCCTCGACCGCGCGCACCGAGGCGATGCCGTGCACCAAGGTGCACACGCCGCAGATGCGCTGCGCGAAGGCCCAGGCATCGCGCGGATCGCGGCCCTTCAGGATCAGCTCGATGCCGCGGACCATCGTGCCGGAGCTGTAGGCGCCGGTGATGGCGCCGCTCGCGTCGGTCTGGGCCTCGACGCGTAGATGACCTTCGATGCGGGTGACCGGATCGACGACGATCCGGGTATTGGTTGCGCTGTTCAAGTCACGACCCCCCTGCGGCTGTAGCGGACCCCGGTCTGGCTGCGGGTGACGAACACGAGGAACGCGTGCATGAGCTTGCCGAACGGGAACCACACCAGGAGCAGCGCGACGCTGAGCAGGTGCACGGCGAGCAGCGTCTCGTACGGCGCCCAGAGGTGGCTCACCGCGAGCAGACCGGTGACGATCGGCAGCGTGGTGACCAGCCAGCTGAAATAGTCGTTGAACGTCGAGATCAGCCTCAGCACCGGGCTCGCCAGCCGGTGGCCGAGCGCGAGGCCGAGCGAGGCCAGTGTGATCACCGCAACCGCAGAGATCAGGCCGCTCGGCAGATTGGGCCATTGCACGCCGAAGAGGCCGCGCAGGAACAGCATGTGCTGGGCGAGACCGAAGAACACGATGAACAGTCCGAGGTGCATCACGTACCCGTTGACGGTCGTGAACATGGACGATCCGGCGAAGGTGGCACGCGGCCACAGGTGTCGCGCGAAGCCGCGCACCATGCCGGCGAATGCCGTCGGGGCCGAGGCGCGCGGCGCCGAGCGATCCCTGACTCTCGGCAGCAGCACGAGAAACACGAGGCGCCAGAGCACGCCGAAGGCGAATACCGCGAGGGCGGTCGACAAGGCCGGGCCACGCGCGAAATCGAGCAGCGTCATGACTTCTCTCCGCCGGTGAGGGCGCGGTGTTTCGCGCGGCGTGCGAGCGCCGCGCCGAGCGCCCCGACCGCGATGCCGGTGGCCGCAGCGGCCCCGACCGTCCGGGCGGGGTGGGCCGTGGTCGCGGACAAGGGCCGGTAGAAACTGCCCTTGTCCCAGAAATCCGGCTCCGAGCAGCCGAGGCAGCCATGTCCGGACTGGATCGGGAACGAGGTGCCCCCGTTCCATTTCAAGGTCGCGCAGGCGTTATAGGTGACCGGGCCCTTGCAGCCGAGCTCGTACAGGCACCAACCCTTGCGTGCGCCCTCGTCGTCGAAACTCTTGGCGAACATTCCCTTGTCGTAGAAGGGGCGCCGATAGCAGCGATCGTGGATGGTGTCGCCGAAGAAGGACTTCGGACGTCGCAGCTGGTCGAGATCCGGCAGGCGGCCGAACGTGATGAGATAGGCGATCGTGCCGGCCATCGCCTCGGGAATCGGCGGACAGCCGGAGATGTTGATGAGCGGCTTGTCCTTGATGATCGCGGAGACCGGTACCGCGCCGGTCGGGTTCGGATGCGCGTGCGGAATGCCGCCGAAGGCCGCGCAGGTGCCGACCGAGATCAGCGCCATGGCTCCGGCGGCGGTTTCCTCGAGCACCTGCAGGTTGGTCTTGCCGGCGACCGCCGAGTAGACGCCGCCATCGCGGGTGGACACGGAGCCGTCGACGACCAGTACGTACTTGCCGGCGTTCTCGCGCATGGCAGCGAGTCTCGCCTGTTCCGCGGCCTCGCCGGAGACCGCCTGCAGGGTCTCGTGATAATCGAGAGAGATCATGTTGAAGATCAGATCTTCGAGCGTCGGTCCGAACGAACGGGTCAGCGATTCGGTGCAGCCCGTGCACTCCTGGAAGGACAGCCAGATCACCGATTGGCGCCGGGCGGCGGCGAGCGCGTCGGCCATGGCGCGGGCCTGCAATGGCGGCAGGGCCATCAGACTGGCCAGATAGGCGCCGTATTTGAGCAGTGCGCGCCGCGAGATCCCACGCCGCAACAGTTCTTCGCCGATCGTTTCAGATGCCGCCATGGGAGCCCACCTCCGCTCGATAGTCCTGCTCGACGACGGCTAGCTCGCGCCGCAGGTTCGCGGCCGCGGCCGCCAGGTCCGCGTGGCCCGCACGCAGGATCTCCGGTACCGCCGTGATCTCGATCCGTTCGACCACCACTGTCTCGAGGCCGTCGTAGTGACGGATCCACCAGATTCCGGGATAGCGCGTTTCCCACACTTCGCTGCGGCCGGCCACGTCGAAGCTCGCCGATACCTCGCCGCGGCCGAGTCGTTCACGCAGTCCATCGAGTTGGACGTCGGTGAGCGGCAGGCTGCGCAAATCGATCGCGCCCGTCAGGTCGTGCTCTGCCAGGGCGTGTAGATGCCCGGCGAGTTCCCGCAGCAGGCCCTCGATCAGATCGCGGTCAATCGCGTCCGGCTCAGGATTCGTCATGAGGCACCTGCCATTCGCCGAGCAGTCGCATCACGGTCATGCAGGCCTGTGGAATGGCCGCTCGCACCGCGTCGGTGGGCTCGAGTCCCCAGTCGGTGGAGGAGGGTTGAATGCCGACGAGCGCGCGGCGCGGCGGCGTCCTGCCGGTGAGCGCCGCGGCGCCCAGCAGATCCGCGAGCGCCACCTCGTGCACGCTGCGCCTTCGGCCGCCGACTTGCGCGTCCATGTCGGCGCCGAGGAATGCGCGCACCGCTCCCGGCTCGGCCTCGAACTCGCTGGCATCGACCACGATCAGCGCGTCGATGTCGCTCAGTTGACCGAGGAGCTCGAGGCCGAGGGTGCCGCCGTCGCAGACGGTCACGTCGGTGCCGGCGGCCGGCAGTTCGCGCGAGGCATCGAGCGAGCGGATGACGTGCACACCGATGCCGTCGTCGCTCAGCAGCACGTTGCCGATCCCGAGCAGCAGCGCCCTCGTCCTTCGGGCTTCGCTTCGCTTGCGATGTTCCACCTTGACCTCGCACCGGCCCTCTTGGGAGGCGCCGGGTCCGATTATCCGGCCGTAGGCCGGGATGACCCATACGTAGTCCCCCTTATGTCGACTTCGACGGGCGATGCTTATATAGAGCTCTGTGCGTCCAACGCGGGAGGCGAGCGCCGTGTGCCTGGGAGTGCCGATGCGCGTGATCGAAACGACGGGCCTCACCGCTCGCTGCGACGCCAAAGGCATCCAGCGGGACGTGAGCCTGTTCCTCCTGCAGCACGAGCCGATCGCCGCCGGCGACCACGTGATCGTTCACGTCGGTTACGCAATCCAGAAGATCTCGGAGGTAGAGGCGCGGGGCGCTTGGGAGATCTACGACGCGATGCTCGAGGCCGAGGACCGGGAGGCGGGCGGTGCATGAGCTGGCGGTTTGCCGCAGTCTGCTCGACGAAGTCGAGCGGGTGGCGGTTCTGCATGGCGCGCGCCGGGTCGAGCGCGTCCTGGTCGCGATCGGTCCGCTCGCGGGCATCGATTCGGGTTTGCTCGGGCGCGCGTTCGAAGTCGCACGTGCCGGAACCATCGCGGCCGAGGCGGCGTTCGCGGTGGAGACGATGCCGGTCGTGGTCCGTTGCGCTGCGTGCGAGGTCGATTCCACCGTCCCCGCCAATGCGATGCTCTGTGCGCGCTGCGGCGATTGGCGCGTGGAACTCCTATCCGGTGACGAACTGCTGCTCAAATCGGTCGAGCTCGAACTGGAGTCCCGGCCACAGCCCCAACGACCGGCGGCGGCCTGAGCGCGCCCGCCACCTTCGCAAGGAGCCGAACCGATGTGCGATCAATGCGGATGCGCGGCGACCCCGGAGTTCGTCCGCGTGAGCGATCAGCGGGGACCGGTCTCGGCGCGGCCCGCCGATCCTCATTCCGTGCAGGTGCTCTCCGGTATCCTGGTCGCGAACGACCGTCAGGCGGCGCACAATCGTGCGCATCTCGAGCGCCGCGGCGTCCTCGCGATCAATCTGATGTCTTCGCCGGGATCCGGCAAGACCAGCCTGCTCGAGAGCACCATCGATGCCTGCCGAGGGCGCCTGCGGATCGGCGTGATCGAGGGTGACCTCGAGACCGAGAACGATGCGCGACGGATCCGCGCGAAGGGCGTGCCCGCCGTGCAGATCACCACCGGCCAGACCTGCCATCTCGATGCGGCCATGGTTCACGACGCGCTGCATGCGCTCGACCTGTCGGCCATCGACGTGCTGATGATCGAGAACGTCGGCAATCTGGTCTGCCCGGCCAGTTTCGACCTCGGTCAGCACCGCAACGTCGCCCTGCTCTCGGTCACCGAGGGTGACGACAAGCCGGCCAAGTATCCGACGATGTTCCGCGGCGCCGATCTCGTCATGCTCTCGAAGACCGATCTGCTGGACGTGCTCGACGATTTCTCGCCCGAGGCCGCGGAGCGGCACTTGCGCGGGCTCGCGAACCCGGCGCCTTTACTGCGCACTTCGGCCCGGCGGGCGGCGACGCTCGTCCCCTGGATCGACTGGATCGAACACCGTCTCGCCGAGGTCCGGGCCGCGGCCTGAAGACCGATGCAAGCGCCTTCGCAGTCGGCGTCGGTTTGGCTCGAGCGGATCCGCGCGCTCGGGATCGATCGTCGAGTGCGCATCATGAACGTCTGCGGCGGCCACGAGCGTTCGATCTCGGCGGCCGGGCTCCGGCGGGCACTGCCTCCGCAGATCGAGCTGATTCCCGGTCCCGGCTGTCCGGTGTGCGTCTGTCCGGAGGAGGACGTGCACGCGGCCATCGGCCTCGCCTCGCGCAAGGACGTCACTTTGCTCGCCTTCGGCGACATGCTGCGCGTGCCGTGCAACGGGCCGCGCAGCGAGCCGCGTTCGCTCGTCCAGGCCCACGCCGCGGGCGGTGACGTGCGGCCGATCGCCTCTCCGAGCGAGGCGGTGCGTATCGCGGCCTCGCTCCCCGATCGGCAGGTGGTGTTCTTCGCTGCCGGATTCGAGACCACCACCGCGCCGGTCGCGGCGATGGTCGCGGCCGGCGTGCCCTCGAACCTGTCGGTGCTGCTGTCGGCGCGGCTCACCTGGCCCGCGGTCGCGATGTTGCTGGACAGCGAGGACGCAGGGTTCGACGCTCTGATCGCCCCGGGACACGTGGCCACCATCATGGGGCCGGAACAGTGGCAATTCGTGCCGCAGAAACATGGCCTTCCGGCCGCGGTCGCGGGATTCGAACCGGCGAGCCTGCTCGAGGCGATCCATTCGGTGCTACGCCAGCATCTGGCCCGAACCGCGTTCCTCGACAACTGCTACCCGCGGGTCGCGCGCGAGGGCGGCAATCCGACCGCGCGAGCGCTGCTTTCCAGCGTGTTCGACGTCGCCGCCGCGCGTTGGCGCGGCATCGGCACCATCGAGGCGTCGGGCTATGGGTTCAAGGCCGCCTACGCCGGCGTCGATGCGGGCAACCGCTTCGATCTACGCGAACGCGAGCAGCGGCGCCGGGCAGGGCAGATGCCTCCCGGCTGCGATTGCGCGCGCGTCGTGCTCGGCCGGATCTACCCGCATCAATGCGCTCTGTACGGCCGTGCCTGCACGCCCCGATCGCCGATCGGGCCGTGCATGGTCTCGGACGAGGGCGCCTGCCGGATCTGGTGGTCTTCCGGAGTACGCCGCGAGGCGAGCCATGCGGCCGGCGCGCCCGGCTGAGCGCGGCAGTGCGCGTCGACTCGTGGTGGCCGGACGGGTCCAGGCGGTCGGATTCCGGCCATTCGCCTATCGACTCGCCCACGCAATGGGGCTCTGCGGCTGGGTGCGCAATGGCGCCGGACAGGTCCACATCCACCTCGAGGGTGAGATCGAGCAGATTGCGCGATTCGAGCGCGAGCTGATCGCGCGGGCTCCGCCACTCGCCCGTCCGAGGCTGGTCGAGGCCGTGGACGTGGCGAGCGAGGATGCGCGACATTTTCTGATCCTGCCGAGCGAGAACGACGCCGATCCGCAGGTGCACTTGCCGCCGGACCTCTACTGCTGCGACGACTGTGCCGCCGAGATGCGCGACCCGGGTGCGCGGCGCCATGGCTATGCGTTCACCAACTGCACGCAGTGCGGCCCGCGCTACACGATCATCGAATCCCTGCCCTACGACCGCTCACAGACCTCGATGGCAGCGTTCGAAATGTGCCCGCTCTGCGCCGCCGAATACGCCGATCCGCTCGACCGGCGCTTCCACGCCGAACCCCTGGCCTGCCCGGCTTGCGGTCCACGGCTCGAATATCGTCGAGATTCGAGCGCTCTTTGCGGCGATCGCGCCCTCGCGGCGACCGTTCTCGCCCTTCGCGCAGGCGACATCGTCGCGGTGAAGGGCGTGGGCGGCTATCACCTGATGTGCGACCCGGCGAACGCCGCGGCCGTGCGGCGCCTGCGCGCGCGCAAGCACCGACCGGACAAGCCGCTCGCCGTGATGTTCCCGGAACGCGGCAGCGACCGGCTCGAGTCGGTGCGGGCGGCGGTCGAGCTGGATCCCTGCGAGGCCCGCACCTGCGCCGATGCGACGCGACCGATCGTGCTCGCGCGGCGACGTGCCGACGCGGATCTCGCCGAGGAACTCGCGCCTGGGCTCGCCGAACTCGGCGTGTTCCTGCCGTACAGCCCCTTGCATCATCGTCTGCTCGACGATTTCGGCGGACCTCTGGTCGCGACTTCCGGCAATCCGAGCGGTGAGCCCGTGATCACCGATGCGACCGAGGCCGAGCGACGGCTCGGCCCCGTGGCCGATGCATTCCTGCATCACGACCGACCGATCCTGCGGCCGGCCGACGATCCGGTGTGCAGGATCGTCGGCGGGCGCGCGAGGACTCTGCGCAACGGCCGCGGCACGGCACCGCTCGAACTCGACTGCCCCTGGCGGTTCCGTCGACCGCTGCTCGCGGTCGGTGGTCATCAGAAGTGCGCGATCGCGCTCGGCTGGCAGGATCGCGCCGTGCTCTCGCCGCATATCGGTGATCTGGATTCGCTGCGCGGGCGCGAGCTGTTCGAGCGTCTGATCGGCGATCTCCAGCGGCTGTACCGCGTCGAGGCGGCTGCGATCGTCTGCGATGCGCATCGGGGCTATGCGAGTTCGCGCTGGGCGCGCGGCCGCGGTCTGCCGGTCGTGCCGGTCGGCCATCACGTGGCGCATGCCGCGGCGCTCGCCGGCGAATATACGCAGGTGAGGCGCTGGCTCACGTTCGCCTGGGATGGTCTCGGTGCCGGCCTCGACGGCGAACTCTGGGGCGGCGAGGTGTTCCTCGGCTCTCCGGGGCGGTTTCGCCGGGTCGCCAGCCTGCGACCGTTCCATCTGCCGGGCGGCGATCGCGCCGCGCGTGAGCCGTGGCGATCGGCCGCCGCGCTGTTCTGGGAGTGCGGCCGCGATTTCAGTCCCCGCGCAGCCGGCGCCACGCTGGCGCGACAGGCCCGGGATCGCGGCTTGCTGACCTCGCGATGCTCCTCGGTCGGCCGGCTGTTCGATGCCGCCGCGGCGCTCGTGCTCGGCATCGAGTCGACGAGCTTCGAGGGGCAGGCGGCGATGCGGCTGGAGAGCGTCGCCGCGGACACGCGGGACTTCGTGCCGCTGCCGATATCGCGCGACCGTAACGGACTCTGGCGCACCGACTGGGAGCCGCTCCTCGACGTGCTGACCGACGCGGACCGCGATCCGGGTTGGCGCGCCGGAGTGTTTCACGAGAGTCTGGCGCAAGCCTTGTGCGCTCAGGCGACGGCTCTCGCATCGCGCGAGACCTTCGACGCGGTCGGGCTTGCGGGCGGCGTGTTCCAGAACCGCCGGCTCGCGGAGCGGGTACTCGCACTGCTCGCGGCGCAAGGCGTTCCGGCGCTGCTTCCCGCGTCGGTGCCGGTGAACGACGGCGGGCTCGCCTTCGGCCAGTTGGTCGAGGCGGCGCATCTGCAGGCGGATGCGGCCGTGGCGGCCGCGGAGGAGATCATGTGATCGAGGATCCGCAAATCACGCTCGCCCATGGCAACGGCGGGCGCTACATGCGCGAGCTCATCGAGGGCATCTTCGCGCGGCATCTCTGCAATCCGGCGCTCGACCTCGGACTCGACGCCGCGCCGCTCGACCTCGGCCATGCGCTGCAGCCGTGCATCACGACCGACGCGTTCACCGTACAGCCGCTGGAATTTCCCGGTGGCGACATCGGCTCGTTGGCGGTCAACGGCACCGTGAACGATCTCGCGGTGAGCGGCGCGACGCCGCGATTCCTCACCTTGAACGCGATCATCGAGGAGGGGCTCGCGACCGCGACGCTCGAACGCATCGTCCAGAGCCTCGCGGCCGCGGCGCGCGTCGCCTCGGTCTGCGTGGTCGCGGGCGACACCAAGGTCGTGCCACGCGGCCAGGGTGGCGGACTCTATCTGGTCACGACCGGCGTGGGATTGCGCGACCCGGCGTGCCGGCTCGGCCTGCGGGAGATCCGCGCGGGCGACGTCGTGCTGGTGAGCGGTCCGGTCGGCGATCACGGCGTCGCGGTCATGCTCGCGCGCGGCGAGTTCGACCTGCAGGGCGCGGTGCGGTCCGATTGCATGGCGGTCACGCCGCTGACCGCCCCGATCGCCGGGCTCGCGGGTCTGCGGTTCATGCGCGATCCGACCCGCGGCGGACTCGCGACCGTCGCGCACGAAATCGTCGCCGCCACCGGCCTCGACCTTCGCCTGTGGGAAGCCCGGATCCCGATGCGAGAGGCGGTGCGGTCCTGCTGCGAGATCCTCGGCTATGAGCCGCTGTATCTCGCTTGCGAGGGACGCGTGGTCGCCGTCGCCTCGCCGGAGGCGGCGCCGCGGATCCTCGCGACCTGGCGGGCCACGCCGGGCGGCGAAGCGGCCGCGGCGATCGGCGTGCTCGGCGAAGGCGCCGGCCGGGTCGTGCTCGAGACCGAGCTCGGCGGCGAGCGCGTGCTCGAGGAACTCGAGGACGATCCTCTGCCGCGAATCTGTTGAGCCGGCCACGGCGTGGCCGTCGCCGCCCTCGCGCTGCGCTATGATCGAGGCGAGACCGTGGAATGCGGCCAAGGGGACTCATGGGCAAATTCCGTGATCGACGATGGCGGCTCGTCGTGGCCGGCGCGGCGCTGCTAGTGTGTACGCCGCGGTTCGTCGCGGCATCGGCGGCGGCCGCGGAGCCGACCGGTGCGCAGCCGCCATTCAGGCTGCAGTCGCTCGGACACGGCGTCTGGGCGGCCATCGCCACGCCTCATGGCTCGGCGGGCAGCAATGCGGGCTTCATCGTCGGCTCAACGGGGGTGCTGGTCGTCGACACCTTCGAGGATCCGGGCGCGGCCCGGGCGCTGCTCGCCGCGATCCGCAAACGCACCGCGCTGCCGGTCCGCTACGTCGTCGATACGCACTACCACCTCGATCACGTTGCGGGCAACGGCGTGTTCCGCGACGCCGGCGCGGTGCTGCTCGCGCAGCGCAACGTACGGGCCTGGGAGCGCACCCTGAACCTGAAGTTCTTCGGCGCGAAGATCACCGCTGCCGAGAGACGCATGGTCCAATCCTACGTGCGGCCCTCGGTGCTCTACCGCGACGGAGTCGAGGTCTATCTCGGCGATCGCCGGGTGGTCATCGAGGTGCTGCCGGGCCATACCGGCGGCGATTCGGTCGTCGAAGTGCCGGACGCCGACGTCGTGTTCACCGGCGATCTCTTCTGGGGACGGGCGCTGCCCAACCTGATCGACGCCGATACGCGCGCGCAGATCGCGAGCGACGAAGCGCTCGCCGCGGCGCATCCGCGCGCGACCTTCGTGCCGGGCCACGGCGTAGTCGGCCATGCCGCGGACGTGCGCGCGTTCGCCGGGTATCTCGAGGCCTTGCGCTCCGCGGTCGCGGCGGCGCGTGCCCGGGGGCTCGCGGCAGATGCGCTCGTGCGCGCGGCCGCCCCCGGCCTGCGCTCGACCTACGGCGGTTGGGACTATTTCGATCACTTCATCGCTCCGAACCTGCTGCAGACGGCGGCGGAACTCGCCGGCAAGAAAAGCGTGCCGCAGCCACCACCAGCCGGGTCCTGGGCCGCGGGCACGCCCTGAGCGGCCCGCGAGCCGCAATCAGGCGGTGAGCCGCGATCAGCCGACCAGCTGCGGCGCAACGCGAGCCCGGGTCGCGCGCTCGAAGGCGTGTGCCACCTGCAGAAGCAGGCCGTCCTGGTTGCGTCGCCCCACCAGCGTGAGGCCGACCGGCAGGCCGCACACTCGTCCGGCCGGGACGGTGAGGCTCGGATAGCCGGCAATGGCCGCGGCCGAGGCAATCGATGGCCAGCCGCCCCCCTCGCGGTCGCCCCAGACTTCGTCGATGCGGTCGGCCGGACCGTTGCTCGGCGCGATCAACACGTCGGCGCGTCCGGTCGCGAACAGGGCCGCGAGTCCCTCGCGATCGGCGCCGCGCTCGAGGGTCGCGAGCGCGTTGCGATACTTCGGGTCGGACAGCGGGCCGCGCTCCTCGGCCATCTCGAAGATGTCCTGGTCGAACACGACCAGTTCCTCGTTCGCATGGGCGCGGTTGAAGGCGATCAGATCCGCAAGATTGCGCGACGGAACCTGATGCGGGTCGAGGGTGGCGAGATACGCCGCAATCGCCTCCTTGAATTCGTACAGCAGCGCTTCGAACTCCGCCTCGTCGGTCTCTTCGAGCGCCTTTGGCGGCGTCAGATCGGCGATGACCGCCCCTTCCCCGCGCAGTGCTGCGCGCGCCGTCCGGTACAGATCCGCGGTCTTCGGATGCGCCGACTTCGGCACGGGCATCGCGCCCAGATGTACGCCGCGCAGGCGGAAGCCCTCGAGATCCGTACCGTACGCCCCGTAGCCCAGGGGGCGCCCGGCCATCGCAGCGGCCAGCGCGGCCGCATCGGCCACCGTCCTGCACATCGGTCCGGCGGTGTCCTGACGGTGCGAGATCGGCACGATGCCGCGGCCGCTGACCAGGCCAACCGTGGGTTTGAGCCCGACGAGGCCGTTGAGCGACGACGGCGAGAGGATCGAGCCGTTGGTCTCCGTGCCGATCGCACCCGCGCAGAAGCTCGCCGCCGCGGCGACGGCGGAGCCGGCGCTCGAGCCCGAGGGGTTGCGCGAGGGATCGTAGGCGTTGCCGGTCTGGCCGCCGAGCCCGCTCCAGCCGCTCGAAGAGTGCGTGGAGCGGAAATTCGCCCATTCGCTCAGGTTGGTCTTGCCGAGCACGACTGCGCCGGCGGCACGCAGTCGCGCCACCAGCGGCGCATCGGCAGGGCGGCGCGAATGCGCGAGTGCGAGCGAGCCGGCCGTCGTCGGCAGCGGACCGCGGGTCTCGACGTTGTCCTTGATCAGGATCGGCAGCCCGTGCAGCGGGCCGCGGACGTGGCCCGCGGCGCGTTCGGCATCGAGCCTCCGAGCCGCGGCGAGCGCACCGGGATCGAGCGAGAGCACGGCGCGGTGTCTCGGGCCGTTGGCGTCGAAGAGTGCGATCCGCGCGAGGTAGGCCGCGGTCAGCCCCGCGGACGTGGTCCGTCCGGATCGCATGGCCGCGGCCAGTTCGGCGAAGCTCCGTTCGGTCGGATCGTAGTCGACGTCCGCCGCCAAGGTGGGTGCGGCCGCCGCGAATTCCGTGGCGGCGCCGGCGAGCGAGACCGCTCCGGTGGAAATCAGAAATTGTCGGCGATCCATCCGTACTCCCCCTTCGCCGACGATTCGGCGTTCATGGATTGCGCTGATCCGCGTGGCGTGCGGCGCCCGCGAGGCCTGATCAGCCGGTCAGGCGTCCCGACTGGTAGTCGCGGATCGCGGTCTCGATCTCCTCGCGGGTGTTCATCACGAACGGTCCGTACTGCACGATCGGCTCGCCAAGGGGTCGCGCCGCGAGAAGCACGAACCGCGCGCCGTTCGCCGAAGCGACGATCCGCACCGTGTCGCCCTCGCGTTCGAGAACGCCGGCCGCCTGGGCCGGCAAGGGCCGCTCGCCGTCGCGCGAGGCGATCGCGACCGCGCCCTCGTACACATAGACGAAGGCGTTGTGCCCGGCGGTGATCGGCTGTTCGAAGCTCGAGCCGGGCGGCAGTTCGACGTCCAGGTAGAGCGGGTCGGTCGACAGGCGTGCCGTCGCGCCATTGATCGGCCCTTCGATGCGCGCGGCGCCGACGGTCGTGGTGCCCGCGATCACCTTGACACGACCGCCCTGCGGCAGGTCGTGCACAGGGATCTCTGCGGGCGGAATGTCGCGGTAGCTCGCCGGCTTCATCTTCTCGGCGGCCGGCAGATTGATCCACAGCTGGAAGCCGCGCATCCGTCCACGATCCTGCTGAGGCATTTCCGAATGGATCACGCCGCGTCCGGCGCTCATCCACTGCACGCCGCCCGGACCTAAGTCGCCGACGTTGCCGAGATGGTCGCGATGCTGCATGCGCCCGTCGATCATGTAGGTGACGGTCTCGAAGCCGCGATGCGGATGCGGTGGAAAGCCGGCGATGTAGTCGTCGGGATTCTCGGTGCCGAACTCATCGAGCATCAGGAAAGGGTCGAGTCGCACGTTCTGGCTGTTGCCGAGACTGCGCCTCAATTTCACGCCCGCGCCATCGGATGCGGCCACTCCGGGGATCACGCGGGCCAGGCCGCGGCTCTTATTGTGCGGTGCAGAAGTGTTCATGACTGAAGTCTCCTTCGCTCGGCGCTTGCGGCCAGCGCCTCATCGAAATGGGGGGAAATGATCGACTGCAGGCATTAAACAATTTACGAATCGAATAAAAAAGCGCTATTTTTGGCGTATATCGATCGAAAAAACTGACCATTTATGCCGTCATCCACTCGGCCACCACCCACCCGACCGTCATCGGTCCGGTCGCCCGAAGCACGCCACGCGCGCATCACGCTCGATCAATGGCGAGCGCTGATCGCCGTAGTCGAGGCCGGCGGCTTCGCCGCGGCCGCGCTGCGCCTCAACAAGAGCCAGTCGGCGGTCACCTATGCGGTACAGAAACTGCAGGCCTTGCTCGGCGTCCGCGCATTCACGATCGAGGGCCGCAAGGCGAAGCTCACCGAGACCGGCCAACTCCTCTACAGACGAGCCTGCGCGCTGACCGAGGAGGCGCTCGCGCTCGAGGCGGCCGCGGCGACACTCGCCGCCGGATGGGAATCGCAGCTGCGGCTCGCGGTCGACGTGATCTTTCCGACCTGGTTGCTGCTCGAGGCGCTC
>JAGWPY010000060.1 GCA_028870275.1 Gammaproteobacteria bacterium
AGGAGAAATAGGTACGGCCATATCCGCCGGTGGCCAGGATCACGATATGGGCGTGAAAACGGTGCAGGGTGCCGTCTTCGAGCTTCCACGCCATGACGCCGCGGCAGGCGCCCTCCTCATCGGTGATCAGGTCGAGCACAAAGTATTCGACAAAGAACTGGGCGTTATGCCTGAGGCATTGTTGATAGAGCGTGTGGATGATCGCATGACCGGTGCGGTCGGCCGCGGCGCAGGCGCGTTTGGCCGGATCGCCGTCGCCGTAGTCCATCATGTGGCCGCCAAACGGCCGCTGGTAAATCCGCCCGTCCTCGGTGCGCGAGAACGGCACGCCGTAGTGCTCGAGCTCGATCACCGCCGCGGGCGCCTCCTTGCACATGAACTCGATCGCGTCCTGGTCACCGAGCCAGTCCGAGCCCTTGACCGTGTCATACATGTGCCAGCGCCAGTCGTCCTCGCCCATGTTGCCGAGCGCGGCCGAAATGCCGCCCTGCGCCGCGACCGTGTGGCTGCGGGTCGGGAACACCTTGGTGAGGCAGGCGGTCGACAGTCCGGCCTCCGCCAGGCCGAAGGTGGCGCGCAGTCCGGCGCCGCCGGCGCCGACCACGACGACGTCGTAGCTGTGATCGATGAATTTGTAGGCGCTCATGATTCTCTTACGGTGTTCCGAACGTCAGGCGCAGCAGCGCGAAGATCCCGGCGGCGCCGGCGAGCACGTGCATGAAGCGCAGTCCCACCAGGGCGAGCAGCTTGGCCGCGGGGCCGTGCACGTAGTCCTCGACGATCACGCTCGTGCCGAGCAGCGAGTGGCGCGCGAGCACCGCCACGCCGAGCGCGGCGAGGAACGCATCGAGCGGCCGGGCGAGCCAGGCGTGCACCGTGGCGTAGGACAGATCCGGCAGTGCGAGCAGCGAGATCACGAACCACAGCGTGAGCGGCAGCAGAGCGACGGCGGAGAGCCGCTGCGCCCACCAGTGCGAGGTGCCGTCCTTGGCCGAGCCGAGGCCGCTCACGCGCCCGAGCGGGCTGCGCAGACTGGATGAATGCCGTTCAGCCATGGGTCGAGACTCCAAAGTGTGAGGCCGCGACCCAGGTGATCGCGGTGAGCGCCACGGCGCCGGCCACGACGAACCAGCCGCTCGCGCGCCGCTCGCGGCGTCCGAACCAGCGGCCCGTGTCCCAGACGAGGTGACGGATGCCGTTCAGCAGATGATAGAAATAGGCGAAGGTGAAGCCGGCGAGAGCGGCGATCCCGACGGGGCTCGCGAGCAGGCCGCGCATTCCCGCGTAGGCGCTCTCGCCGGCCGCCACGGCCGCGAGCCAGGCGATGAGCAGCACCAGGCCGAGCGACAGCGCCGCGCCGGGCATCCGGTGGAGGATCGACAGGGTATTGCTGATCTGCCAGCGGTAGACCTGCAGGTGCGGTGACAGGGGCCGGGCGCGTGCGGGCATGTGGGATCCTCGGGCGATGAAGTAGCGTCGGTTGCGGTCCGCGGGACGGTCAGAAGTCGATGCAGCGGCCGCGCAGTTCCCAGTCGCCGTACCGGGTCGGCTCCGGGCCTTCGCGCCCGCCGATCTCGCGGCTGGCCGCCGCGCCGGGCGCGCTCTGCGCCGCCTCGGCCGGGCGATGTTCGGGGTCGGGCGCGCGATTCCCGGCTGCGGCCCCGGCTCGCGGATGCTTATCCTGCGGATTCACGGGGCGAATTTTGCCGCAAATCGCCGCCGACCACCACGTTAATGACCATCTCTCGCCCACATGCGCGCAAATTTGCGCCGAGGGGTTGACAGTGCGGCGCCAGCGCCCATTTCATGCATCCATGCACATGCGATCCGCGGTTCTTCCACATCTCGGTCTGTTGAGGTTCCAGGGACCCGACCGGCTGACGTTCCTGCAGGGCCAGATCAGCCACGACACGCGTCGACTCGGCGAGGGGAGAGCTCTGCTCGCGGCCTGCGCGAATCCACAGGGACGCGTGCTCGCGGTGCTGCAGCTGCTGCCGCATGAGAGCGGGGTCATCGCCATCCTGCCGCGCGAGCTCGTCGAGCCCATGGCCGCGCACCTCGGCCGCTACCGGCTGCGAGCCAAGGTCACGATCGATCCCGTCGGCGCGGAGCTCGCGCTCGCCGGCGTGCATGAGTTCGAGGCGCTCGCCGCCGCGGGACTCGCCGCCGGCGGGCCCGCCGCCGAGGGCGCCGGCGCCGACGCGCGCCACTATCACGAGATCGACGGTCTCGGCGTCGCGCGCGTCTCGGGGGATCCGCGGCGCGCCTGGGTGATCGGCCCGCCGGCCGAACTCGCCGCGCGCGGCTTCCCCGACGATCCGGCGCGGCGCGCCGAGGTCGAGCGGGACTGGCGGCTCGCCGATGTGCGCGCCGGCCTCCCCCAGGTGTTCGCGGCGACCCGCGAACTGTTCGTACCACAGATGCTGAACCTCGATCTGCTCGACGGCATCAGTTTCACCAAGGGTTGCTACACCGGCCAGGAGATCGTCACCCGCACCCAGCACCGCGGCCGCATCAAGCGACGCATGCTGCGGGTCGCGCTCGCGGCCGGCGACACCACGACGTCTCCGGCGGCGGGCGCTGCGACCCTGCCTGCCACGCCCGCGCCGGGCGCTCACCTGCGCCTCGCCGACGGCCGCGTCGGCCGCATCGTCGACGCCCAGCCGGGCGGGAGCGGCTACGAGGCGCTCGCGGTGGTCTCGCTCGACGCCGCCGAGCCGGAGGTGGAGACCGCGCCTCCCGCTGCCGCTGCCGGAGCCGGTGCCGCCGCCGGTGCCGCGGCCACGCCGGCCGACGATGCGTCCTGGCGCGCACTCGAGGTCCTGCCCCTGCCCTACGCGGTCTGAGCGCGGCGCCGAGCCGCCTAGAGATCGACGATCTCGACCTCGCCGGCGGCGAGCGGTTCGCCGAGGAACAGGCTGCCGACCCGCGCGAATCGCGCCGCCCCGTCGGTCGCGAGCCAGCGCACGGCGCCGCCGCCACGGCCGGAGTCGGCGCCGAGCCGCCGTTCCACGGCCGCGGCGGTCGTGGCCGCGGAATCGACCAGGCGCACGCCGGGCGGCAGCACCGCGCGGATCGCGGTCTCGAGCGCCGGGAAATGCGTACAGCCGAGCACCAGCGTATCCGGCGCCGCCTCGCCCTCGAACAGTCCGCCGAGATAGCGGCGCGCAACCGCCTCGGCGAGCGGCCCCTCGGTCCAGCCCTCCTCGGCCAGCGCGACGAACAGGGAGCAGGCCCGCGTGCTCACCTCGGCCCGCGCATTCAGCCGGCGGATCGCCGCCTGGTAGGCCCCGCCGGCGACGGTCGCCTCGGTGCCGATCACGGCGATGCGCTGGCTCGCCGAGGCCGCGACCGCCGCGGCCGCGCCGGGCTCGATCACGCCGATCACCGGGATGTCGGCGTAACGGCGTTCGAGCGCGCTGAGCGCGAACGCCGAAGCGGTGTTGCAGGCGACCACCAGGCAACCGATGCCCCGCTCGATGAGCGCCGCGGCGCATTGCTCCGAATAACGCGTCACGGTCGCCGCGCTCTTCGTGCCGTAGGGGAGCCGCGCGGTGTCGCCGAGGTAGAGGAAAGAGGCCGAGGGCAGCGCGCGGCGCAGCGCACGCAGCACGGTCAGACCGCCGACGCCGGAATCGAACACGCCGATCGGCGCCGACGGATCGCTCACCGACGCGCCCCGCTCAGGTCTCGGGCCGCATATGCGGGAACAGCAACACGTCGCGGATCGAGGGCGAATCCGTGAAGAACATCACCAGTCGGTCGATGCCGACGCCGAGACCCCCGGCCGGCGGCATGCCGTATTCCAGCGCGCGGACGTAGTCGGCGTCGTAGTACATCGCCTCCTCGTCGCCGGCGCTCTTGCGCGCGACCTGGTCGCGGAAGCGCTGCGCCTGGTCCTCGGCGTCGTTGAGCTCGGAGAAGCCGTTGGCGTACTCGCGGCCGCCGATGAACAGCTCGAAGCGGTCGGTCACGAACGGATCCTCGTCGTTGCGCCGCGCGAGCGGCGAGACCTCGGCCGGGTAGGCGTAGGCGAAAGTCGGCTGGATCAGCGTGTGCTCGCCGGTCTTCTCGAAGATCTCCGTCTGCAGCTTGCCCGCACCATCGCCCGGACGGTAGGCGATGCCGAGCCGGTCGCAGGCGGCGCGCAGCGCCGCCACGTCGCGCAGCGCCGAGCGATCGAGCCAGGGATTGTTCTCGAGCACGATGTCCTCGATCGAGACGCGGCGGAACGCGCCGCTGAGGTCGTACTCGCGCCCCTGGTAGGTGATCCGCCGCGAGCCGATCAACGAGTCGGCGATGCCGTGGAACATCCGCTCGACCAGTTCCATCACGTCGGCGTAGTCGGCATAGGCCCAGTACAGCTCGAGCATGGTGAACTCGGGGTTGTGCTGGGTCGAGAGCCCTTCGTTGCGGAAATTCCGGTTGATCTCGTAGACCCGCTCGAGTCCGCCGACGGTCAGGCGCTTCAGGTAGAGTTCCGGCGCGATGCGCAGGTACATGTCCATGTCGAGCGCGTTGTGGTGCGTGCGGAAGGGCCGAGCGGCGGCGCCTCCGGGTATCGGCTGGAGCATCGGCGTCTCGACCTCGAGGAAGCCACTCGCCTCCAGGAGGTCGCGCAGGTAGCGCGTGATCCGCGAACGCATCTCGAAGGTGCGCCGGCTCGCCTCGTTCATGATCAGGTCGACGTAGCGCTGCCGGTAGCGCAACTCCGTGTCGGCGACGCCGTGCCATTTGTCCGGCAGGGGCCGCAGGCTCTTGGTGAGCATGCAGAGGCGCGTCACGCGCACCGACAGCTCGCCGGTACGGGTACGGAACAGCGTGCCCTCGGCGCCGATCACGTCGCCGACGTCGAAGCCGCGGAAATCCTCGTAAGTCCCGCCGAGGCCCTGGGCCTGCAGAAACAGCTGGATGGAGCCGCTCGAGTCCTGCAGCCGGGCGAAGCTCGCCTTGCCCATGATGCGCTTGGCCATCATGCGGCCGGCGACCGCCACCGAGATCGCCTCTCGCTCGAGCGCCTCGGCATCCTGGGCGCCGTAGGTATCGTGCAGGTGCTGCGCGAGCACGTTGCGCCGGAAGTCGTTCGGGAACGGCCGGCCGCGTTCGCGCAGCTTTGCGAGTTTCGCGCGCCGCTCGGCGATCAGGTGGTTCTCGGTGGGCGCATCGGCGCCGCCGTCGTGCTGGTTCGGATCGCGCTCGCTCTCGTTCATAGTCCCTGCTTCAGGCTGGCCTGCAGAAATTCGTCGATGGCGCCGTCGAGCACCGCGCCGGTGTTGCCGATCTCGACGCCGGTGCGCAGGTCCTTGATCCGCGACTGGTCGAGCACGTAGCTGCGGATCTGGTTGCCCCAGCTCACGTCCGATTTCGAGTCCTCGAGCACCTTGGCGGCGGCATTGCGCTTGTTGAACTCGAGTTCGTAGAGTTTGGCCTTCAACATCTTCATCGCCGTCGAGCGGTTCTTGTGCTGGCTGCGCTCGCTCTGGCAGGCGACCACGATGCCGCTCGGGATGTGG
>JAGWPY010000007.1 GCA_028870275.1 Gammaproteobacteria bacterium
AGCCACCGCCGCGGCGGGCGCGGCGCCTGCGGCTGCAGGTGCCCCGTCCCGGTCCGAGTGCGCCTCCGCACCGCGCTCGAGCGCCGAGAGCGCCTCCATCCGGGTCGGTACCGAGAAAGTCGACGCGTTGATCAACCTGGTCGGCGAACTGGTGATCACGCAGTCCATGCTCAGCCGCTTCACCGAGCACTGCGAGATGCAGGATCTCGAGTCGCTGCGGCGCGGGCTCATGCATCTGGCGCGCAATACGCGCGAGCTGCAGGAGAGCGTGCTCAAGATCCGCATGCTGCCGATCAGCTTCACGTTCGGGCGGTTTCCGCGGCTGGTCCACGAACTCTCCCGCAAACTGGGCAAGAAGGTCGAGCTGCGCATGAGCGGTGACCAGACCGAGCTCGACAAGACGGTGCTCGAGAAGATCGCCGATCCGCTCGTGCACCTGGTCCGCAATTCCCTCGATCACGGACTCGAGACCCCGGCGCAGAGACTTGCCGCCGGCAAGGGCGAGGTCGGCGTGATCGAACTCGACGCCTTCCACGAGGGGGGCAGCATCGTGGTCGAGGTACGCGACGACGGTGCCGGCCTCGACAAGAGCCGGATTCTCGAAAAGGCCCGGTCCCGGGGCCTGGTCGGTGCCGACGAGGCATTGAGCGACGAGCAGATCTTCCAGCTGATCTTCATGCCCGGATTCTCGACGGCGGACAAGATCAGCGAAGTCTCGGGTCGCGGCGTCGGAATGGACGTGGTCCGGCGCAACATCAACGACATCGGCGGACACGTGCAGATCAGCAGCACCGAGGGGCGCGGCACGACGATCCGCATCCGTCTGCCGCTGACGCTGGCCATCCTCGAGGGGCAGATGCTGCGCGTGGGCGGCGAGACCTACGTGATCTCCCTCCTGTCGATCGTCGAGACGGTGCAGCCGCGGGCGGGCCAGATCCACACGGTCACCGGCCGTACGGAATTGCTGCGCCATCGTGGCGATTACCTGCCGATCGTGCGACTGCATCGCCTGTTCGGCATCGAAACCGAGGGGGACGAACTCGCCCGAGGACTTCTCGTGGTCGTCGAGGCGGACGGGCATCGCGCCGCGCTTCTCGTCGACGAACTGCTGGCTCAGCAGCAGGTGGTAATCAAGAGTCTGGATACGAACTTCAGGCACGTGCCGGGGCTCGCCGGCGCGACGATTTACGGCGACGGCCGGGTCGCCCTGATCATCGACGTGCCCGGGGTGTTGAGACTCGCCCTGAGCAAGGACGGGCGCGGCGGCGCCCTCGCGGCCTGAACGCCGGGAGCATCCGCATGAACGTAGCCGAGGATCATTCGAGTCATTCCACGGTGGAGATCGCCGCCGCCGAGCAGGTGCTGTGCTTTCGCCTCGGTCCCGGGGAGTTCGGCATCGACGTGCTCAAGATCCAGGAGATCAAGGGTTGGGACACCGTGACGCGCGTGCCGTACGCGCCGCGATACCTGCTCGGCGTGATCAATCTGCGCGGCGCGATCGTTCCGGTGATCGATCTTCGACTGCGCTTCGCGCTGAGCGCGGCGCCATTCGATTCGACCACGGTGGTGATCGTCGTGCGCGTGCGCGGCGCGCGCGGTGAGCGCATCGTCGGAATCGTCGTCGATGCGGTCAGCGAGGTGCTCGATCTGGCCGCCGGCGCCCTGCGTCCGGCGCCTGGGGTGCCGGGTGAGGAGGGAAGCGGCTATCTGCGCGGAATCGCCTCGCAGGGCGATCGATTGATCATGATCGTCGACGTTGAAGCACTGGTGGCATCGAGCATCGATCGCGAGGAGGACGCCGGCCTCCGGCCGGCGGCGTGAGCCATGAACGAGAGCGGGCATCCCAAGGCGCAGGAGTTTGCATCGACCGGCGGCGCGACCGAAGCGCAGTCCGCCCACGTCGTTCTCAAGGGAAGCCTGCAGATCCGCGAGATCGAAGCGGTCCGGGACCGGTTCCTCGCGGCGCTGCAGGCCGAAGGGCCGGTCACGGTCGACGTGACCGGACTCGGCGGCATCGACACCGCCGGAGTGCAACTGCTGTTGGCGCTCCGTCTGGAGAGCGCGCGGCGCGGCCGGCGCTTCGGGATCGCTGGATCCTCGCCGACTCTGGATCTGGCGACCCAACTGCTCGGCCTGCGCGAAGAACTCTTTGGGGATTCGACCGATGGGAGCTGAGTCCAGAGAGGCCGTCGTGCCCTCCGGAGCATTCGCCGACGCGCAGGTGCGGGCGGTGATCGAGGAATTCGGCCGCATACTCGAGGTATTCGGCGCGCAGCTCGACCTGTCGGTGCGTGAGGCCGACCGGGAGTGCGTGGCCGTGGGCGCGGCGTTTCACGAGATCGCCGCCGCCCGGCAGACCCTGCAGCAGATCGGCGCGGATGAACCCGCCACCGCCGCGATTCGCGAGACCGCGAGCGCGATCGGTCGGGCGCTGAACGAAGCGGTGACCGGACTGCAGTATCAGGACCGCCTGACCCAGCGGGTCGGCCACATTCGTGTCGCATTGCATCGCCTGCAGGGCCTGTTGCGCGACGGCGTCGAGCGATCGACCTCGCAGTGGCTCGGCATCCTCGGGCAGGTCGAGGAGAGCAACCAGGCCGAACAGCATCGGCTGCTGACCCGGGAGGCAATCGCGCATGGCAGCGTCGAGCTGTTCTGAGCGTGGAACCGGGCCCGCCCGGGGGACGCCGGCGGGCATCCCGGGCTCCAGGAACGCCGTTCGCTGCCGACATGGTGGGTCACAAGCCACGGTGCCCACTCGATCATGAGCACACAAACCTTTGCGGCCGGGGAAACGGCCCGTACCCGCGAGTTCGACTTCCGCGACGAGGACTTTCAGGCCCTGCGGGCCCTGATCAAGCGCCTGAGCGGGATCAACCTCGCCGATTCCAAGCGGGAGCTGGTATACGGCCGCGTATCGCGCCGGCTGCGCGCACTGGGCATGAACGGCTTCGGCGACTACCGCCGCCTCCTCGAGGAGGACTCGGGCGAACTCGTCGAATTTTGCAATGCGATGACCACCAATCTGACGGCGTTCTTCCGCGAGCCGCATCACTTCGAGTACCTGCGCAAGGAATTCCTCGAGCCGCGCATGCGCGACCCCGGCGCTTCCCGCCGCATTCGCATCTGGTCGACGGCCTGTTCGTCCGGGGAGGAGCCGTATTCGCTCGCGATCACGGTGGCCGAGGTCTTCGGCAAGCTGGACCGCTGGGACGTGAAGATCCTGGCGACCGATCTCGATTCGAACATCCTGGAAAAGGCCCGGCAGGGCATCTATGCGGAGGAGCGGGTCCGCGGACTCGATCCGGCGCTGATCTCGCGGTATTTCCGCGTTTCGCAGCATGCCGGGCGCAGTGTCTACTCGGTGGTCCCCGAACTCGCCGGAATGATCACCTTCAAGCCGATCAATCTCATGCACGAGCTGCCGATGAAAGGGCCCCTCGACGTCGTGATGTGCCGCAACGTGATCATCTATTTCGACAAGGAATCGCAGCGCGATCTGTTCTCCCGGATCGCGCCGCTGCAACGCTCCGGGGACCTGCTGTTCCTCGGGCACTCGGAGAGTCTGTTCAAGGTCTCGAACGACTATAATCTCATCGGTAGGACGATCTACCGCCGCAATTGATCACCCGCGAGGAAGCGGTACATGAAGATCCTGATTGTCGATGACTCCACCGCGATGCGCATGATCGTGCGCAAGACGATGCGCCTCGCCGGTTTCGACGGCCACGAGTACACGGAGAGCGAGGACGGCGCGGCGGCGTTCGCCGCGATCAAGGCGAACGCGCCCGATCTCGTCATGTCGGACTGGAACATGCCGAACCTCACCGGCATCGAGCTCCTCGAGAAGCTCAACGCCGAGGGCATCAAGGTGAAGTTCGGGTTCGTGACCACCGAGGCGACCGGCGAGATGCGTCAGCGGGCGACCGCCGCGGGCGCGAGTTTCCTGATCTCCAAGCCGTTCACGCCGGAATCGTTCAAGGAAACCCTGGGGCCCTTCATAAAATGAACGTCGCTGCGAACTGTCCTCTGCCGGATGCGAACCGCGTTCGCGAAATGCTCGGGCTGCTGTTCGACGGATTCGCCGTCAAACCGGGCGCGAGGATCGATGTCGGACCGAAGTCTGGCGCTCATTGCGCGATCTACGTGACCGACGACGGCAAGCCGGCCGCGGTTTGCGCCTGCGATCTCGCATTCGCCGCCAACAGCGGCTGCGCGCTGTCCATGCTCCCGCCCAATGCCGCGAAGGACGCGCTCAAGACGCGGGTGCTCACCGACGTCATGAACGCCAACCTGCGCGAGATCATGAACATCTGTACGCGCCTGCTGCTCGTCGAGGGATCGATGCACCTGCGCCTGGAATCGGTGGTGCCGAGCGACAAACTGCCGGCGCCGGTGGCCGGGGCGATCGCGGCGAGCAAGCAGCGGGTCGATTTCGAACTCGGTCTCGGCAAGTACGGCGGCGGCGGCTTCGCCGCGATCTGTCTCTAGGCCGGCCGGGGCCTGGATCCGCCGCGCGGCGCCGGCGCGACCGAGTCGATCGGACGCGGCGGCGCGAACGCGTTCGACTGCACGAAATCGATCCCGAGGGCCGTGAGCCATTCCCGCTCGGACGGCGTTTCGACGCGTTTCGCGACCGTATGCATGCCGAGTACGCGCGCCATCTGGCCGATCGCGGTGATGGTCGCCTGGGCGAGCTTGTCGTTGCGCATGCGGGCGATGAGTTCGTGAGTGAGCTTCAGAGCCTGCAGCCCGGGCACGCGCAAGAGTTCCTGATGCTCGGTACGCATGCCGAAGTCGTCGAGCGCGACCGGGCACCCGAGACGATGCAGGGCCGCGCAGACCTCGGCGAAACGGGCCGGGTTGCGCGCGGCGTCGGCGGCCGCGATCTCGAATCCGATCGTCGCGGCGGCGATTCCCGCTTTGGCGAGGCAGAGCTCGACGAACTTCAGGAAGTGCTCGTCGTGCAACGCGGTCGCGGTGAGGTTCACGGTGAAGCGCGCCTCCTCGTCCTCCCAGGCGCCCGGATTGCGCTTGAGCCAGCCGATCAGTTCGCTGAGCACCCGCCGGTCGATCATGGAGCCGAAACCGTGCTCGACCGCCGACTTGAGCATCGCGGCCGGGGCGCCGCGCGCGGGGTCGGCGCGCAGGCGCAGGAGGACTTCGTGCCGGCGGAAGCGGCTGCCCTTGGCGAGCGGCACGAGCGGCTGGACGTACAGGGCGATCGATGCGCGCCGCAAGGCGACGTGAAGCCGTTCGAGTTCCGCGGCGGCGGGGTCGACACCGGCGCCCGATCCCGGTGCTCGCCGAGGCGCAGCGGCGGGAGTGGGCGCCGGCGTCGCGTACCGCGAGCCGAGTGTCGCGCCGAGCGCGGCGAGTTCGCGCGCCAGGCGGGGATTCATCAGCGAGCGCGGGTCGCGTCGGTCCGCACCGAGCGACCTGGAGTCGACCACGACCATGACCGCTCCGGCGAGCGCCCGCGCCGGCGAGGCGACTCGCATCAGCACGGCCGATCGTCCATCACCGAGCTCGAATGCCTGCACGGGCGGGCTCTCCGGCTCGGCGTAGGATTCGAACGCCTGGCGCACCGCTTCGTGCTCGTCCGGTCCCATCGAGCTCTCGGTCAGCCAGACCAGCTCGCCGCTACGGTCATGTATGGAGACCGCGTAGGCGCGTGCAGGTTCCACGGCCGCGCGGATCTGCCGGCAGACCGTCTCGAAATCAACCTGCGGCGGTTCGGTCGATCCTGCGGATTTGCCGGTATCCATGAATCCGTTCCAGGGAGCAGGTGACTAGATATCCCAGGCGCGGCGCGGGCGCTGTGACGGCGTTCGCCATTCGGTGCTCGACCGTGCGGGAGGCGCGCAATGGCGGCCTTATGACATATGATCGCGGATCATCCGCCGTCCGGATCACGCCAGGTAAGCCGCATGTTCGCCATCGCCCAGACCCGCCGCCAGTACCGTTACTACGATTTCGTGATGGCCGCCTACGTGTGCGTTTTGCTCTGCTCCAATCTGATCGGGCCGGCCAAGGAGACCTCGATCCCGCTGCCGCTGATCGGCAACGTGACCTTCCTCGCCGGCGTGCTGTTCTTTCCGATCTCCTACATCTTCGGCGACATCCTCACCGAGGTGTACGGCTATGGGGCGGACCGCCGCGTCGTCTGGGCGGGGTTCGCCGCGCTCATCTTCGCCTCGATCATGGCCGCGGTCGTGGTGCACCTGCCCCCCTCGACCGCCGGCCGGGCCAATCAGCCGGCGCTCGAGGCCATTTTCGGCAATACGCCGCGCATCGTCGCCGCCTCGATCGTGGCGTTCCTCTGCGGCACCTTCGTCAACAGCTTCGTGCTCGCGAAGATGAAGATCTGGACCGGGGGCCGTTGGCTCTGGTCGCGCATCGTCGGCTCGACGCTGTGCGGAGAACTGGTCGACTCCATGCTCTTCTATACGATCGCCTTCTACGGGCGGATGGGTTGGCACCATCTGCAGGACCTGATGTTCACCCAGTACCTGCTGAAGAGCGGTTGGGAGATCCTCGCCGCGCCGCTCACCTATCGGGTGGTGGCCTTCCTGAAGCGCGCCGAGAACGAGGACTATTACGACGTCGGCACGAATTTCACGCCCTTCTCGCTACAGGTATGAGCGCCGCGCCGTGAACGCATCCCCCTCGATCATCGTTCTCGACGCCTCGCTCTCCGGGGAGAGCGCCGGTCCCCGCGCCGACGCGATCCTCTCAGGGGCGCCGCGGGCGCTCGCCGCCAATCAGTACGCCGAACCGCGCGGCGAGTTCTATTGCGGGTCCTGGAGCGCGAGTCCCGGGCGCTGGCGGGTGAGCTACACGGAGCATGAATTCTGCGTGATCCTCGCCGGGCGGGTGCGCATCGAATCGCGCGACGGCGCCCGCCTCGAGTTCGGGTCCGGCGATGCCTTCGTGGTGCCGGCAGGGTTCGAGGGTACCTGGGAGGTGCTCGAACCCTGCCGCAAGTGGTACGCGGTCTACGAGCCGAAGGTGTGAACGCGCGCGCAGGCCGCGCGATCGCATCCTTTAGGCGACTTCGCGGATTGCGCCGGCGAGCACCTCGCCGATCCGCGCCAGATGCGCCGACTCGACGATCAGCGGCGGCGAGAGCGCGATGATGTCGCCGGTCTGACGCACCAGCACGCCGCGCTCGAAGCACTTCAGGAACACCTCGTAGCCGCGCGTGCCCGGACGCCCGGGCCGCGCCTCGAGCTCCACCGCGCCGATCAGCCCGTAGTTGCGGCAGTCGATCACGTTCGGCAGGCCCTTGAGCGCATGCACGGTCTCCTCCATGTGCGGGGCCATGGTCGCGGCGCGCGTCAGGAGCTGCTCGCGCGCATAGACGTCGAGCGTGGCGAGCGCGGCGGCGCAGGCGGCCGGATGGGCCGAATAGGTGTAGCCGTGGAACAGCTCGATCGTGTGCTCGGGTCCCTGCATGAACGCGTCGTAGATCTTGCGCGAGGCGAACACGGCGCCCATCGGAATCGCGCCGTTGGTGAGCCCCTTGGCGGTGGTCATCAGGTCCGGCGTGACGTCGAAGGCCTGGGCGCCGAAGGGCTTGCCGACCCGGCCGAATCCGGTGATCACTTCGTCGAAGATCAGCAGGATGTCGTGCTTGTCGCAGATCTCGCGCAGGCGCTTCAAATAGCCGGCCGGCGGCAGGATCACGCCGGCCGAACCCGAGACCGGCTCGACGATCACCGCGGCGATGGTCGAGGCGTCATGCAGCGCGATCAGCCGTTCGAGTTCGTTAGCGAGGTGCGCGCCCCACTGCGGCAGGCCGCGGCTGAACGCGTTGTGCTCGATCGACAGCGTGTGCGGCAGGTGGTCGGCCCCGGGCAGCATCGAGGAACCGAAGAACTTGCGGTTGTTGACGATGCCGCCGACCGTGATGCCGCCGAAGCCGACGCCATGGTAGCCCTTCTCGCGGCCGATCAGCCGCGTGCGCGCACCTTGGCCGCGCGCGCGCTGGTAGGCGAGGGCGATCTTGAGCGCCGTATCGACCGATTCGGAGCCGGAGTTCGTGAAGAAGATCCGGTCGAGTCCCGGCGGCGCGAGCGCGGCGAGCCGGTTGGCGAGTTCGAACGCGCTCGGGTGGCCCATCTGAAAGGTCGGAGCGTATTCCATGGTGCCGAGCTGCGCGGCCACCGCCTCGGTGATCTCGCGACGGCCGTGACCGGCGTTCACGCACCAAAGGCCCGCGACCGCGTCGAGGATCTCGCGGCCGTCGGCGGTCCAGTAGGTCATGCCTTCGGCGCGCGCGAGCATGCGCGGATTCGCCTTGAACTGGCGATTGGCGGTGAAGGGCATCCAGAAGGACTGCAGTTCGCTCGGGGCGAGGGCCGTCGACGGCTTGGCGTTCATGGGTCGTTGAAACCTTTGGCGGTGGTGGGTTGTGAGGTGGGCGCCGTTCGTCTGGTCCGCGCAGGCGGTACGCCCTGCCGCCGATGATAAGAAAAATTGACACGGGGCTCAATTCTCGGCCCAATAAGGCCAGGAGCGTTTAGGATATTGAACACATGAGTCTCGACGTCGGAGCCCGGCTGCGCGCGGTGCGACAGATGTACGGCCTGTCCCAGCGCGAGCTCGCCAAGCGCGCCGGCGTGACCAACGGCCTGATCTCCCTGATCGAACAGAACCGTGTGAGTCCCTCGGTGAGCAGCCTCAAGAAGGTGCTGGACGGGGTGCCGATGGCGCTCGCCGATTTCTTCACGCTCGATCTGACGCAGAAGCCGCCGGTGTTCTTCCCCCGGGAGGAGCTCACCGAGATCGGCGCCGGGCGGGTGGGCCTGCGCCTGGTTGGCGGCCGGCTCGCCAAGCGCAGCATGGCGATCCTGCACGAGCACTACGAGCCCGGCGCCGACACCGGCGAGGAGATGCTCACGCACGAAGGCGAGGAGGGCGGAGTGGTGGTACGTGGCCGGATCGAGCTCACGGTCGGGGGCGAGACGCGCACGCTCTCGGCCGGCGACGCCTATTATTTCCGCAGTTCCCTGCCGCATCGCTTCCGCAACCTCTCCCGCGAGGAGTGCGAGATCGTCAGCGCGAGCGCGCCGCCGACCTTCTGAGCGCCCGCCGGACGGCGTTTTTCGCTACCATGGCGACCCCATGAGCATCGTCACCGTGGCCGCGACGCAGATGGCCTGCGCGGCGGATCGAGATTCGAACCTTGCGAGCGCCGAGCGCCTGGTGCGTGCGGCCGCGGCGCGCGGCGCCAACGTCATTCTGCTCCAGGAACTGTTCGAGACCCCCTATTTCTGCAAGGACCACGACCCTCGGCATTTCGACCTCGCCCGGCCGCTCGAAGGACATCCGGCGGTCGAGCACCTGCGGGGCGTGGCGCGCGAGCTCGGCGTGGTGCTGCCGGTGAGCGTGTTCGAGCGCGCCGGAACGGCGTTCTTCAATACCGTGGTGATCGTCGACGCCGACGGGCGCATGGTCGGCCATTACCGCAAATCGCACATCCCCGAAGGCCCCGGCTATCACGAGAAATTCTATTTCTCGCCCGGGGACACGGGCTTTCGGGTGTTCGCGACCGCCTTCGGGCGGCTCGGAGTGGCGATCTGCTGGGACCAGTGGTTCCCCGAGGCGGCGCGCGCCATGGCGCTTCAGGGTGCCGAGATCCTGCTCTATCCCACCGCGATCGGTTCGGAGCCGCAGGCGCCCGAGCTCGATTCGAGCGCGCACTGGCAACGCACCATGCAGGGCCATGCCGCGGCCAACGTCATGCCGCTGGTCGCTTCCAACCGGATCGGCGTCGAGCGCGGCCAGAAATACACGATGGAGTTCTACGGCTCCTCGTTCATCGCCTCGGCGACGGGTGAGAAGATCGCCGAGGCCGATCGGCGCAGCGAGACCGTGCTCACGGCGCGCTTCGACCTCGACGAGGTGCGCCGCTATCGCGAAGCCTGGGGCGTGTTCCGCGACCGCCGGCCCGAGCTCTATCACCCCATCCTCTCCTACGATGGGCGCGGCTGAAGACCCGAGCCTGCCGCGCGAACTCGCGTTCGTCGACCTGGAAACGACCGGCGGCAACGCCGCGTACCACCGGATCACCGAGGTCGGCGTGGTACGGATGAGCGAGGGCCGGATCGTCGAGGAATGGAGCACGCTCGTGAATCCCGAGTGCCGCATTCCCGCGCAGATCCAGGCCTTCACGGGCATCAGCGACGCGATGGTCGCCGATGCGCCGCGCTTCGCCGAGATCGCCTCGACGGTCGCTGCCAAGCTCGACGGCGCGCTGTTCGTCGCGCACAACGCGCGCTTCGACTATTCGTTCCTGCGCGCCGAGTTCCGCCGCCTGGAGGCTGATTTCGCCGCGAAAGTGCTCTGCACCGTGAAACTGTCCCGCCGACTGCGTCCAGAGGAGCGGCGTCACAACCTCGATGCGGTGATGCAGCGCCACGGTGTCGTCTGCGGCGCGCGGCATCGGGCCCTCGGCGACGCGCGCGTGCTTGCGGATCTGTGGGAGGTCTGGCGCCGCGACCCCGGCGAGCGGCGCCTCGGCGAGGCGCTCGCAGCGGTGCTCGCCTCACCCGCCCTGCCGGCCGGGCTACCCGCGGAACTGGCCGACGAACTGCCCGAAGGCCCGGGCGTCTACCGGTTCTACGGCGAGGACGGCGCGCTACTGTACGTGGGCAAGAGCGTCACTCTGCGCGCGCGCGTGCTCGCACACTTCGCGGCCGAGCACCGCGACTCGCGCGAACAGCGGCTCGCCCGCCAGGTGCGCCGGGTCGACTGGCTGGAGACGGCCGGTGAAATCGGCGCTCTGCTCACCGAGGCGGCATTGGTTAAGTCGCAGAAGCCGCTGCACAACCAGAGGCTCCGCAAGGCGGAAGGGTACTTCACGATGGTGTTCGACGACCCGCCGAGCGGCCGCTTGCGGATCGAGCCGATCGAGGATCAGCCGCGCTCTTCGCTCGCCAACTGCTTCGGGTTGTTCCGGTCGCCGCGGGACGCGAGCAAAGCGCTCGCCGAGATCGCCCGCGAACGGCAGCTGTGCCTGAAGACGCTCGGTCTCGAGGACGGCCCGGG
>JAGWPY010000061.1 GCA_028870275.1 Gammaproteobacteria bacterium
GAACAGCAGCGACTGGCTCTCCTCGAGCGCGAGGCCGCGGTCCCGGCCGACCGGCTGGTCGACCCACTGTTGCGGCAGCCCGAGGTCGTACATCGCATGGCCGGTCTCGTGCACGGCACCTAAGAGCCCCGAGAACGGATCGGCGACGTCGAAGCGCGTGGTGACGCGGATGTCGCCGGGCACACCTTCGGTGAACGGGTGCTCGCTCTCGTCGAGACGACCGCGGTCGAACGGAAAACCCATCGCCTTCAGCACTTCGACCACGAGCTGGCGCTGACGGCCGATCGTGAACTTGCCCTGGATCGGCAGCACGGCGCGCTGGGCCTGCAGCTCGATCGCCGCATGGATCAGGCCCGGGAGCTTGCGCGAGAGCGCCTTGAAGATCGCGTCGATGTCGGCGGTCGAGATCCCGGGCGTGTACACCTCGACGAGCGCATCGTAGGGAGCGAGGCCACGGGCCTGGCCGAGCAAGGCGGCCTTGTCGCGCACCAGATGCACCAGTTCCTCGAGATGCGGCGCGAACACGCGGAAGTCCCGCGCCTTGCGCGCCTCGATCCAGTACACCTCGGCGCGGGCGGTCGCCTTGGCGAGACGTGCGATCAGCGACGGCGGCGTCGCGATCGCATGGTCTCTCTGTCTGCGCATCTCGCGCAGGTTCGCGAGCGGCCAGTCGTCGAGCTGCCCCGCGGCCGCCTCGGCCCGCTCGAGCAAGCGGGCGACCTTCGGCGTCGTGAGCAGGGCGTGGTGTTCGATCTCGAGCGCCGCGAGCTGTTCGCCGCGCACGTCGGCGCTGCCGCGCGGCATCATCACCGCGGCGTCCCAGCGCAGCAGCGACAGGGCGCCACGAAACGCGTGCAGACGGCGAAACTCTTGTTCCAGTTGTTGGTAAGGAGTCTGTGCCATGAGATCGAAAGGACAAAGGACGCGCCACCGCCGCATCCCCGCGGCGATCGTCGCGCGCCGTGCTTGATCGTACGAGCCTCGCCCGTATCTTATCAGAGGGCCGTCCGGCGAGCCCCCGCATACTTCAAAAATATTCGTTATTTCAGTGAGTTACCATATCCCCTCGAGCCGATCAGGCCCCTCCGCCCTGATCCGGAGGCCAGCGGCCGGTCTCGTGGAACGGCAAGGACCGGAACATCGGCAGGTCGAGCCGCACGACCCCGTCGAGGGTGTAGTCGATGGCCTCGCGCCGCGGGCCGAACCCGCGCGCGAGTTCGGCGAGCCCGGCGGCGAGATTCGCATTCACGGTCATGTCGAAACGCGCCTCGCCATTCGCGGGCACCACGAAGGGCGCATCGGTCGTGCCGCTCGCGACGAGCCGGCCATCGAGGCTCAGGCGAACGAGCACCCGTTCGACCGGCAAGGCGCGATCGTTCGGATTGTCGATGCGCACCCGCAGACGCATGGTCTGCGCGAACAGATTGCCGCCGCGCAGATCGACGCGCTCCAGGGCGAGTTCGGGCCGCTGGAACCGCGGCGTGAACAGAGCGCAGCCTCCGACGAACAAAGCGAGCAGAGCGCAGGCGGACGCCCGCGCGCCTGGTCGGCATGGCACAATCGGCGCAGTTCGCAGGCGGCTGTCGAGGTTCACGGACCCGGATGATATCGTTAATCCTGCGCCGCGCGCGCCCCGCTGCGCTCGCGGTCCTCGCAGCGGCCGTGCCGGCGGTCCCAAATGCGGCAGACACCCTCGCCGCCCCGGCCTCGGCGGCCCCCGTTGCGAGCCAGGCACCCGCCGGGGCCCCGCATCGCGTACCCACGACCTGCCTGCCGAGCGGTGACGGCTATCTGCGCGCGCGCATTGCCGGCGCGATCGACGCCGACATCGACTGGCCGAACAGCGGCACGGTGTGTGCCGGCGAGCCCAAGCGCGAGCCCGCCGGCGTGCGCATGAGCTTCCGCCGCACCGGTGGCGACAGGCCGCATCTGGTGTTCGTCTTTGGGCTGACCGGCGTACGCGAGGGCCGGAGCCTGCGCGAGGGTCGGGCGAATCTGACCGTGATCGATGAAAGCGACGGCCGCTTCTACGGCACGCTCGGTGACCGCCGGTGTACGATCGACTCGCTGTCGCAGCGGCGCCTGGCGGCCGCGCACACCTACCGCGTCGAGGCCCGCGGCTTCTGCACCCAACCGGCGCGCGCGGTGCGCGGAGCCGGCGACGTACTGGTCAGCCGTTTCGATTTCGCCGGAGAGGTGAACTATGGCGTTCGCTGAACGAACCGGGCCGCCGCGCCGGCGCGCGTTGACGATGATGGGCGCGTTGCTCGCGGCCGCGGCGCTCGCCGGACCGTTCTCGGGCGCCGTGCGCGCCACGGCCGACGAGGCGCAGCCCGAGCCCTTGAGCGCATTTCCTCAGGCCCTGCTCGCGGTGCGCACTGCCTCGCACCGGGTCGTCGAGTTCCAGGTCTGGATCGCCGACAACCCGCGCCGCTCCGAACAGGGACTCATGTACGTGCGTCACCTCGACGCGCACGCCGGCATGCTGTTCCCGTTCTCCGGCCGCGAACCCGTCGCGATGTGGATGAAGAACACCTACATCCCTCTCGACATGCTGTTCGTCGACGCGCACGGTAATGTCACGCGCGTCACCGCCCGCGCCGAACCGCTGTCGCTCGATCTGATCTACGCGCCGCCCGGCACGCGCGCGGTCGTCGAACTGCAGGGCGGGATCTGCGCGCGTTTCGGCATCGCCGCCGGCGACCGCGTGCTCAGCAACGCTCTGCATACCGGGCATTGAGGCGGCGGTCCGCGGCAAGCGGCCCGGGCCGTCCATCGCCGTGATCGAGGCCGAGGCACTGCGCGCATCGCCCGGGTGGCTGCCGATGCGCCGCGACGCATCCGGCGCGTTCACCTCGTTGCGGCTCGATGCGGCCGGCTATCGCGCCGCGAGCTTCCTCGACGAGCGTCTGTTCGCGGAACCCTTCGACCAAGGCCTCTCGACCCCGCGGAGCCTCGACGAGGCGGCGGCCGGCATCGGCCTGCGTCCGCATTTCATTTTCCACGTCGGCCACGTCGGTTCGACGCTGATGTCGCGCCTCCTGGGCGAACATGCCCAGGTGTTCTCCTTGCGCGAGCCGCTTCTGCTGCGCTCGCTCCTCGAACCGCCCCCCGCCTCGCCACCGCTCCCGACGGTGCTCGCCCTGCTCGGGCGCACCTGGCACCCGGGCGAGCGCGCGATCGTCAAAGCGACGAGTCTCGTCAATGCACTCGCCGAGCGGATCCTCGCGGACGCCTCGGCCGGGGAAGCGGCGAATCCGACGCGGGCGCTGTTCATGTTCGTCGACGCGTTCACCTACCTGCGCGGCATCCTTGCCGGCGAGAACTCGCAACGGGAAACACGCCAACTCGCCCCGTCGAGACGGCGCCGCCTGATGCGCCAGGCTCCCGCCCTCGTGACCGCGGACGAGGTCATGGCGGTCGAACCTCGCACGCTCGGCGAACTGGCGGCGATGAACTGGCTTACCGAGATGCTGAGCCTTGCGGGCGCCGCCCAGGTCGCCGGCCGGCGGGGCTATTGGCTGCATTTCGACCGCTTCCTGGTCGACCCACTCGGCGGATTCGCCGCGGTCTGCCGTCATTTCGAGCTGGATTCGGACCCCCGCTCGTTGCGGCCGATCCTCGCCGGCCCACTGATGAGCCGCTACTCGAAAGCACCGCAATTCGAATACGACGCGGCCCTCAGGCGGGAAGTACTGCAATCGGCCGAAACCCTGCACCGCGAGGAACTGCACCGCGGTCTCGACTGGCTCGGGCGCGTCGCCGCGGGCGATTCCGGCATCGCCCGGCTGCTCGCGGCTCACGCTCGCCCCTGACCCCCTTCGCCCGCCGGCTGGCCCGCGGATCCGCTCGGCGTACCGTAACCACCTCCGCCCGGCGTCTCGATCACGAACACGTCGCCCGCCCGAACCTGCACCTCACCGATGTAGTCGAGGGGCTCGATGCGGCCGTCGGCGCGTTCGACCCGGTTCACGCCCGGTGCGCCCGGCGCGCCGCCGGCGAGGCCGAACGCGCCGCGCTGGCGGCCGTTGCTGAGGATCGCGGCCCGCATCGGCGCGAGGAACTCGATGCGTCGCACCGCGCCGTCGCCGCCGCGCCAGCGCCCCGCACCGCCCGACCCGCGGCGGATCGCGAACGATTGCAGCCGCACGGGAAAGCGCAGTTCCAGGATCTCGGGATCGGTGAGCCGCGAGTTCGTCATGTGCGTCTGCACGACGTCGGTCCCGTCGAAGCCGGGTCCAGCGCCCGACCCCCCGGCGATGGTCTCGTAGTACTGATGGGTCGCGTCGCCGAAGGTGAAATTGTTCATCGTGCACTGGCTCGCCGCGAGCACGCCGAGCGCGCCGTACAGAGCGTTGGTCACGCAGCTGGAGGTCTCCACGTTGCCGGCGACCACCGCGGCCGGCGACCGGGGGTCGAGCATCGAACCCGCCGGCACGCGGATCTCGAGGGGCTCGAGACAACCGCCGTTCAGCGGAATCGCGTCATCGACCAGGGTGCGGAACACGTAGAGCACCGCGGCGACGGTGATCGCACGCGGCGCGTTGAAATTGTCGGCGAGCTGTCCGCTCGTGCCGGCGAAGTCGACACAGGCCGTGCGCGCGGCGGCATCGACGCGCACCGCGACCCGGATCCTCGCGCCATTGTCGAGAGGCAGCTCGAATTCTCCGTCCCGCAATGCGGTGATGACCCGTCGCACGGACTCCGCGGCGTTGTCCTGCACGTGCTGCATATAGGCGGCGACCACGTCTCGCCCGTGGGTCGCGACCAGCGCGCGTAGCTGCACGGCGCCCTGCTCGTTCGCCGCCAGCTGGGCGCGAAGGTCCGCGAGGTTCTGTTCGGGATTGCGTGCCGGCGAAGGTCCGGCCACGAGCCGCTCGCGCATGGCCCGTTCCCGGAAGATGCCGTCCTCGACGAGTGTGAAGTCGTCGATCAGCACGCCCTCCTCGTCGATCCGCCGCGAGAACGGCGGCATCGAGCCGGGACTGATGCCGCCCACGTCGGCGTGGTGACCGCGCGAGGCGACGAAGAAGCTCGGCCTGTCCTCGTCGAGGAACACCGGCGTCACGACGGTCACGTCAGGCAGGTGCGTGCCGCCGTGGTAAGGATCGTTGAGGGCGAACGCCTCGCCCGGACGCATGCGCGGGTGACGGGCGATCACCGCGCGAATGGACTCGCTCATCGAGCCGAGGTGCACCGGCATGTGCGGCGCGTTGGCGATCAGCGAACCGCGCGCGTCGAACAGTGCGCAGCTGAAATCGAGCCGCTCCTTGATGTTGACCGAATGCGCGGCGTTCTGCAGCCGCGATCCCATCTGCTCGGCGACGTTCATGAACAGGTTGTTGAACACCTCGAGGAGCACCGGGTCGGCCGCGGTCGAGACGCCCGCGCGGGCGGCGGCGGCGCCCACCCGCTCGATCTCGATGCAGCCCTGCGCATCGACGCGCGCACGCCAGCCGGGTTCGATCACCGTGGTCGCATGCGCCCCGGCGATCGCCGCCGGCCCCTCGATCCGCGACCCGGGGGTGAGTGCGCTCTCCAGATACCAAGCGGCCTCGCGCCAGCCCTGTGCTTGCCCGTCCGCGAAACAATAGAGGGGCAGACGCAGCGCGGGCTCGGGCGCATGCGGCAACGGCGGATTGCCGCCCCGCGGCCCGGCGGCGGGCTCGCCGGACCGCGCCTCGACGGTGACCGCCTCGATCACCAGCGCCCGCTCGGGCATGAGGAACGAGAACCGCTGCCTGTAGGCGCGCTCGAAGGCCTCGCGCAGTGCGGCCGCCGCCACCGCCTCGTCCGCGTCCGGCGGCTCCGGTGGCTCGCAGGCCAGCGTCGTGTCGGTGCCCTCGTAGCGAATCAGCAGTCGCACCGCGATCCGCGGTGCGTCCTCGGCGCCCTGGCGCCACAGATCGGCGCTCGCCTCGGCGGCGAGATCCGCGGCGAGAAGGCGCGCCGCCGCCAGCCCTTCGGTGTCGAGCCGACGGTCGAGCGCGGCCTCGCGCGACGCCGCGAGTTCGGCGAGACCCATGCCATAGGCGCTCATCACGCCGGCGAGCGGGTGACAGAGCACACGCGAGATGCCGAGCGCATCGGCCACCAGACAGGCGTGCTGCCCGCCGGCCCCGCCGAAGCATTGCAGTGCATAGCGGCTCACGTCGTAGCCGCGCGCGACCGAGATGCGTTTGACCGCATTCGCCATCGCACCGACCGCGATCTGCAGCGCGCCGGCCGCGGCGCGTTCGGCGTCGAGTGAGGCCGCCTCGCTCCCCGCCATCCGCCGCGCGAGATCGGCGAAGCCCTGCTCGACGATCCCACGGTCCGGTCCCTGGCGGCCGTCGTCGCCGAAGACCCGGGGAAAGAATTCGGCGCGGATCCGGCCGAGCAACAGGTTCGCGTCGGTGATCGTGAGAGGGCCGCCTCGCCGGTAGCACGCCGGGCCCGGATCGGCGCCGGCGGACTCGGGCCCGACGCGCAGACGCGTGCCGTCGAAGCGGATGATCGAGCCTCCGCCCGCGGCGATCGTATGGATGCTCATCATCGGGGCGGTCACCCGCACCCCGGCGATCTGCGTGTCATAGCTGCGCTCGAGCTCGCCGGCGTAGTGACTGACGTCGGTCGACGTGCCGCCCATGTCGAAACCGATCAGGCGTTCGTGCCCTGCCGCTCGCCCTGTGCGCACCATGCCGAGGATGCCGCCGGCCGGCCCCGAGAGGATCGCATCCTTGCCCCGGAACGCATGCGCCTCGGCGAGGCCGCCGGAGCTCTGCATGAACAGCAACCGCACCCCGGGCATGAGCCTTGCGAGCCGATCGACGTAGCGCGCCAGGATCGGCGTGAGATAGGCATCGACCAGGGTGGTATCGCCCCGCGGCACGAATCGCACCAATCCGCTGACCCGGTGCGAGACGGAAACCTGGGTGAACCCCGCCGCAATCGCCAGTTCCTGCGCGGCTCGTTCGTGGGCGGGATTGCGATAGGCGTGCATGAATACGATCGCGCAGGAGCGCAATCCCGCCTGGTACGCGCCAGCGAGATCCGCGGCGAGCGCCGCAAGGTCGAGCGGCGTGACGACCTCGCCTCGAGCAGCGGTTCTCTCGCGCGCCTCGATCACCCGCTCGTACAGCAGGTCCGGCAGACGGATCCGCCGGGCGAACAACTCCGGCCGCGCCTGATTGCCGATGCGCAGCGCGTCGCCGAAGCCCTGCGTGGTCACCAGCACGGTCCGCTCGCCGCGGCGCTCGAGCAGCGCGTTGGTCGCGACCGTCGTGCCCATGCGCACGCACTCGACCCGCTCCGCGGTGATCGGCGCACCGACCGGCAGATCCAGCATGCGGCGGATGCTCTCGACCGCCGCGTCCTCGTAAAGCCCGGGCGCCTCCGACAGCAGCTTCGAGCACAACAGCGCACCGTCCGGGCGGCGCGCGATCACGTCGGTGAACGTGCCGCCGCGATCGATCCAGAACTGCCAGCGTCCGCCGCTCATCGCAACTTCTGAGCGCCGGACGACCGGTCGGCGAGTTCCCGGCCGGCGGTCTCGGGCAGCGCCCAGACGGCGAGGACCACCAAGGCGTACGCGCCGGCGGCAACGGCACCGATCGCCGGCCCGAGCGCGACCTGTCGGCCGACGTAGGCCGGGCCGAGCGCACCGGCGGCCCGGCCGAAGTTGTAGCAGAACCCCTGACCCGAACCGCGCACGCCGGCCGGATACAGCTCGGCGAGGTAGGCTCCCATGCCGGCGAAGATACCGGACATGAAGAAGCCGAGCGGGAAGCCGAGCACGAGCATCGCCGTATTGGTGATCGGCATGCGCATGTACACCAGCACCAGGGTGGCGCCGCAAACGGCGAACCCCGCCACGCTGCGCCGGCGTCCGAGGCGGTCGCTCAGCCAGGCGCCGGCCAGATAGCCGGCGAAGGAACCGGCGATGAGCACCAACAGGTAGCTCGCGGTGTGCAGCACCGACAAATGTCTGACACGGCCGAGGTAGGTGGGCAACCAGGTGGTGACCGCATAGTAGGCGCCCATCATGCCGGTGCACATCAGGCTCGCGCGCAGCGTCGTCGCCCGCAGTGGCCTCTGGAAGATCTGCACCGCCCGACCGCGCGTCGGAGCGACGATCGCGAGGGTTTCCGCGACGCGACCGCGCAAATACAGGATCAGCAGCGCCGGCGCGATGCCCGCCCAGAAGAGCACGCGCCAGGCGAGCGCTGACGGCAGCGTGGCGTTCGCGGCCCAGAAGGCGATTGCGGCGAGCGCCCAGCCGACCGCCCAGCCGCTCTGGACGAGCCCGGTCGCCCGGCCGCGGTGGCGAGCGGCGACGGTTTCGGCGACCAGCACGGCGCCGACCGCCCACTCGCCGCCGAAGCCGAAACCCTGCAAGGTGCGCGCGATCAGCAGTTGCTCGAAGCTGTGCGCGAAGCCGCTCGCGCAGGTGAACACGGCGAACCAGGCCACGGTCCATTGCAGCATCCGTACGCGCCCATAGCGATCGGCGAGCACGCCGCAGACGAAGCCGCCGACCGCCGAACTCGCCAGTGCGGCGCCGGCCACGGCGCCGGCCTCGGCGGTGGTGAGATGCAGACTCGCGAGCAGAGCGGGGACCGCGAACGAATAGATCATGAAGTCGAAACCGTCGAGACCGTAGCCGGCGAACGCCGCGAATACGGCGCGTCGCGACGCACCTCGCCCAGTGCCATGCTGCATCGAGATGCCCGCCTTCGTCGTCTTGACGCCCCGTTTGCTATTGTAGGCCGTCAGCAAGCGATTGCGTACGCGAGATCCCGCCGAACATGAGTACGCCGACTCCTGCGCGGAATGCGCCGAATGCGCCGACGACGCGGCCGCCGCGCGGCAACGTCATCGCGCCTGCCCGACGGATTCGCGACGCGCTCGCGGGGATCTGGCGGCGACTCGGACCGCCGGCGCTCGCGGCTTTGCTCGCCGCGCTGTGCGGCGTGCTCGAGGCGCGGCCGCAGCTCGAGCCGCTGCTGCGTTCGATGCGCGGCCTGGAGCGGCACGGCGCCTCGGCCATCGTCCGGCTCGCCGACCTGGCGGCCTATCCGCAGATGCTCATCGGCCTCGGGCTCGTGTTGATGAGCGTGGGCCTCGCGCTGCGCGCCCGCGTTGCCTGGGTGATCGCGCTGGTGCTCGGCCTGCAGGTCGCCGGCGCCGCCGCGTGGTTCGGCGGCGCGTCCTCGCCGGCGCTGTGGAGCGCACTGCTGCTGGTCGCGGCTCTGACGCTTCTCGCGCGTCACTTCAACCGCAGCAATCTCGCGGCGAGCTCGCTGTTCGCTCTGCTCGGGATCGGTTCACTGCTCGTCTACGGAATACTCGGATCGCTTTGGTTCGGCGCCGGCTACGCGCCGCCGATTCACGATCTCGGTACGGCCTTCTATTACGCGATCGAGACCATGTCGACGGTCGGCTACGGCGACATCGTGCCGCGTTCTCCGGCGGCGCGGATGTTCACCGTGTCGATGATCGTTCTCGGTATCACCGTTTTCGCGACGACGCTCTCGGTCGTCATCGGGCCGCTGGTAGGCGGCACCATCAAGCGCACGCTCGAGGGTCGCATGCAGAAGAAACATCGGCGCAATCACTTCGTGATCATCGGCACATCGAGTCTCGCCTACACGTTGTGGCAGGAGCTGCACACGCGCGGGGTCGCCGTGACGGTCATCGCTCCGCCCGGCAACCTCTCGCCGTATCCGGCCGACGCGGACGTGATCACCGGCGACGCAACCCGCGCCGAGACGCTGGAGGAGGCCGCGGTGGCGCACGCGCGCGCCGTGCTCACGCTGCGCGACGACGACGCGGAGAACGCCTTTGCGGTGCTGGCGGTGAAGGAGATCGCGCCGACGGTCAAGACGATCGCCGGGGTCAACGACGCGCGTCATCTCGCCAAGATCCGCCGGGTTCAGCCCGACATGCTGTTCGCACCGCAGGTGCTCGGCAGCGAGCTGCTGGTGCGCACGCTGTTCGACGAGCCTATCGACAAGGACACGGTGAGCAGACTGCTGTTCGCGCAGGACTGAGCGGCCGCTGACGGTGTCTCAGCGGGGCGCGCCGGCGCAGCGAGTGCGCAAAATCCCGGCGATCCGGCGCGCGCCCGGGCCCGCGTAGTCCGGGTCCGGAAAGATCAGATACAGCTCCACGTAGCGCTCGCCGCCCTCGCGCAACGGCAGCGGCACGAGCGTACCGCTCGCGAGTTCGTCGCGGATCATCTCCTGCGCGTACCAGGCGAAGCCGAGTCCCATGCGCACCGCGCGGATCGAGGTCGCCTTGTGGCTGACCGTCCAGCGTCGTTCCGCGCCGAGCCAGCCGGCGTCGCGCTTGCGCAGCAGGCCCGAGTCGCGGATCACGAGCTGCCGGTGTCCGCGCAGATCCTGATAGGTGAGCGGCCGGCCGAGCACATGCAGCGGGTGGGTCGGCGCGGCGACCGCAACGAACCTGAGCCGCATGAGCGGTTCGCCGAGAAAGCCCGGCGGCACCGTCGAGCCGATCACCAGATCCGCCTGACGCTGGGTGAGCGCCTCTTCGGTGCCGCCGAGCACGGTCTCGTAGAGCTCGAGGCGCGTCGCAGGCCGCTCCTTTGCGAACTCCTCGAGCGCCTCGAGCAGCAACCAGGTCGGAAAGATCACGTCGACCGCGAGCCGCAGCTGCGATTCCCATCCGGCGGCGAGTGTCGCCGCGGCCGCCTCGAGCGCGAGCGCCTCCTCGGTCAGCGCGCAGGCTCGTCTATAGAGGAGTTGGCCGGTCTCGGTGAGCTTCGCCTTGCGGCCCTCGATCGTGAATGCGCGGACGCCGAGCAAGGCCTGCAGTTTCTGTACCGCATAGGTGACCGCCGATTGGCTCTTGTTGAGGCGCAGCGCGGCCGCGGCGAAGCCGCCGGCCTCGACCACGGCGATCAGCGCTCGCCATTGATCGAGCGTGATGCGCGCGTGGCGTATTTCGGGCGACCGGACCGATGACGGTCGGGTGGGTGGTGGCCGGGTGGATGGCGGCATGAATGGTCAGTTTTTTCGATCGATATACGCCAAAAATAGCGCTTTTTTATTCGATTCGTAAATTGTTTAATGCCTGCAGTCGATCATTTCCCC
>JAGWPY010000062.1 GCA_028870275.1 Gammaproteobacteria bacterium
TGGCACGCGCCCGAGCGCTCGATGCACGGGAGCCCGGCCCGCCCCTGCGCGTCGAGCCCGGCACCGAGGTCGCCGATCGGCTCGAGTTCCGCCGCGCCGGCGTGCGCGACCGGCAATATCTCAAACTGCGCCGCGGCGGTCTGCACGCCGAGGACCGCCTCGACCTGCATGGACTCACCCAGGCCGATGCGCAGCCTGAGCTGGAAGGGTTCCTCGAGGCAAGCCGCGCGCGCGGTCTGCGCTGCGTGCTGGTGGTGCACGGCAAGGGGATGCGCTCGGCGGGACGGGGCCCGGTGCTCAAGGCGGCGGTCGACCTGTGGCTGCGCCGCCATAACGACGTGCTCGCCTTCGCGACCGCGCGTCCCATCGACGGCGGCGGCGGCGCGCTCTACGTGCTGCTGCGGGCCTAGTCCCGCGGCCCGGATCCGGCCGAGAGCAGCACCGTGGCCGAGGCCGCGAGGCCCTCGCCGCGGCCGACGAAACCCAGTCGTTCGGTGGTCGTCGCCTTCACGTTGATCGCCGAGCGCGGCACGCCGAGATCGGCGGCGAGGTGTTCGGCCATGGTGCCGCGATGCCTGGCGATCCGCGGCGCCTCGGCGAGCACCGTGACGTCGGCGTTGATGAGCGCGTAGCCGGCGGCGCGCATGCGAGCGGCCACCTCGCGCAGGAAGGTGCGGCTGTCGGCGCCGCGATAGCGCGGGTCCGAATCCGGAAAATGCTCGCCGATGTCGCCCTGGCCGAGCGCGCCGAGCAGCGCATCGCAGAGCGCGTGGATCACCACGTCGCCGTCCGAGTGCGCGATCACCCCGCGCGTATGCGCGATGCGAACGCCGCCGAGCACCACGTGGTCGCCCTCGCCGAAGGTGTGCACGTCGAAACCCTGACCGATGCGCATGCGATCCGCCTCCCGGGTGCCGAGGATGCGCGCAGCCGTCTGCAGATCCTCGGGCCGCGTGACCTTGATGTTGAACGGCGAGCCCGCCACGAGCCGCGCGGACTCCCCAAGCCGCTCCATGGCCTGCGCCTCGTCGGTGACCGCGACCCCGGCGGCGGCGGCGGCGGCGAGCGCCTCGCGCAACCGGCCGTAACGGAACACCTGGGGCGTGAGCGCGCGCCACAGACCGTTGCGATCGACCGTCTCGATGCGCCCATCGGCGTGTTCGCGCTTGATCGTGTCCACCACCGGCGCGGCGAGCACCGCGCCCGGCGCGCCGCGGTCGATCTCGGCCAGGAGGTCGGCGATCTCGCGCGCGCCGAGGCAGGGCCGCGCGGCGTCGTGCACCAGGCAAGGGTCCTCGGCGGCGGCGAGTCCCTCGAGGCTCGCGAGGCCGTTCGCGACCGACTCCTGCCGGCTCGCGCCGCCGGTGGCGGTGCGCAGCCGCGGCCCGGCGTGACGCGCGGCGAGCGCGGGCCAGTGCGGATCGCCGGGCGCCACGACCACCACCAGCGTCTCGATGCGCGGCTCGGCGAGAAGCCGCTCGATCGACCACTCGATCAGGGCCCGTCCGCGCAGGGGGTGATATTGCTTGGGCAGGGCCGCGCCCGGCGCGAACCGTTCGCCGCGGCCAGCCGCGGGGAGGATCGCGAACACGCGCCGCGACGGCGGCGCGGTGCGCTTCGCCGGTTCGCTCATTGGTTGCGCGCGGTGATCGTGCGCGGCGCAGCCGCTTCCGGCGCGCCGGCCTGCGGACTCACGATCTCGTAGAAGGTCTCGTTCGCGCCGATCATGCCGAGCTCACTGCGGGCGCGCTCCTCGATCGCGCCGAGCCCGACCTTGAGGTTCTGCACCTCGGCGGCGAGTTGGCGGTTGCGCAGGGCCTGAGCGTCGTTGGCGGCGCTCTGCGCGGCGATCTCGGCGTCGAGACGCGCGATCTCCCGCACGCCCTGGTCGGAGATCCAGAGCCGGTATTGCAGCAGGAGCAGTGCCAAGCCCATGGCCGCAGCGAAAATCCTCATGGGCACAGGAGCTTAGCACAACTTCTTAAGAAATTGGTACGGACAGCGCGCGCGCCCCCGCATAGACCGCGCGATCGCCGAGCTCGGCCTCGATGCGCAGCAGCTGGTTGTACTTCGCGATCCGGTCGGAACGCGACATCGACCCGGTCTTGATCTGGGTCGCGCTGGTGCCGACCGCGATGTCGGCGATCGTGGCGTCCTCGGTCTCGCCGGAACGATGCGAGACGATCGCCGCGTACTTGGCGCCCGCGGCCATGGTGATCGCCTCGAGAGTCTCGGTCAGGGTACCGATCTGGTTCGGTTTGATCAGGATCGCGTTCGCGACCCGTTCCTCGATGCCACGCGCGAAGATCTTCGTGTTGGTCACGAACAGGTCGTCGCCCACCAGCTGCACCTTCGCGCCGAGCCGGCGCGTGAGGATGCCCCAGCCCTCCCAGTCGTCCTCGCTCATGCCGTCCTCGATCGTGACGATCGGGTAACGGGAGACGAGGCCGGCGAGATACTCGGCGAACTCGGCCGCGGTGAACTTGCGGCCCTCGGAAGCGAGGTCATAGACGCCGTTCGCGTGGAACTCCGTGCTCGCCACGTCGAGACCCAGGTAGACGTCGCGGCCCGGGCGATAGCCGGCCGCCTCGATCGCCTCGAGGATGGTCGCGAGCGCCGCCTCGTTCGACGGCAGGTCCGGCGCGAACCCGCCCTCGTCGCCCACCGCGGTGGACAGACCCTTGGCGTGCAGCACTTTCTTCAGCTGATGGAAGATCTCGGCGCCGTAACGCAGCGCCTCGGAGAACGTCGGCGCGCCGATCGGCAGGATCATGAACTCCTGGATGTCGACGCTGTTGTCGGCGTGCGCGCCGCCATTGATGATGTTCATCATCGGCACCGGCATCACGTGCGGTCCCTCGCCGCCCAGGTGACGGTAGAGCGCCACGCCGCGCTCGCGCGCCGCCGCGTGAGCCGCGGCGAGCGAGGCCGCGAGGATCGCGTTGGCGCCGAGCCGCGACTTGTTCTCGGTGCCGTCGAGTTCGATCAGCCGCGTATCGAGCGCACGCTGATCCTCAACCGATTGGCCGAGCAGCCGGTCGCGGATCGCGCCGTTGACGTGAGCAACCGCCTTCAGCACGCCCTTGCCAGCGAAGCGTCGCGGATCGCCGTCGCGCAGCTCCACCGCTTCGCGCGTGCCGGTCGAGGCGCCCGAGGGCACGGCTGCGCGGCCGGTCGCGCCGCTCGCCAGCACGACGTCGGCCTCGACCGTGGGATTGCCGCGGGAATCGATGATCTCGCGGCCGCGGATGTCGACGATTCGGCTCATAACAGTGATTCCTCGAAGGCTTGCTTCTTGACGGTTCGATCGATCTCGACCAGGGTCGCCAGCAGGGGTGCGACCCGCGCGAGCGGCCAGGCATTCGGCCCGTCGGACAAGGCCCGGGCGGGGTCCGGATGGGTCTCCATGAACAGCCCGGCGACGCCGGCGGCGACCGCCGCGCGCGCGAGCACCGGCACGAACTCGCGCTGGCCGCCCGAGGCGTCGCCGCGCCCGCCGGGCAGCTGCACCGAGTGGGTCGCATCGAAGACCACCGGCCGGCCGGTGGCGCGCATCACCGCGAGCGAGCGCATGTCCGAGACCAGATTGTTGTAGCCGAAGCTGAAGCCGCGCTCGCACACCATGATGGACTGGTTGCCGGTCGAGCAGGCTTTCTCGACCACGTTCTGCATCTCCCAGGGCGAGAGGAACTGGCCTTTCTTGATGTTCACCGGCAGACCCTGGGAGGCCACGGCGACGATGAAGTTCGTCTGCCGGCAGAGGAACGCCGGGGTTTGCAGCACGTCGACCACGCTCGCGACCTCGGCGAGCGGCGTGTCCTCGTGGACGTCGGTGAGCACCGGCACGCCGACCTCGGCGCGCACCCGCGAGAGCGCCTTCAGACCCGCCTCGATTCCGGGTCCGCGGAAGCTCGAACGCGAGGAGCGATTCGCCTTGTCGAACGAGGCCTTGAACACGAACGGCACGCCGAGCGCCGCACAGGTCTCGCGCAACGAACCCGCCACGTCGAGCACCAGTTGCTCGCTCTCGATCACGCAGGGCCCGGCGATCAGGAACAGCGGACGGTCGATCCCGACCTCGTGGATCCCGAGCTTCATCGGCTGGCGCGTTCCCTGCTCATGGCGTCGCCGAGCCTTCGTCTCAGGCGCTCGCGCGGGCCGGCCGCAGCGAGGCGCGGTAATCGCGCGCGGCCCTCACGAAGCCGGTGAACAGCGGGTGGCCGTCGCGCGGCGTCGAGGTGAACTCGGGGTGGAACTGGCTGGCGACGAACCACGGGTGGCTCGGCAGCTCGATGAACTCGACCAGGCCGTCGACCGAGAAACCGGAGAAGCGCAGGCCCGCCGCGCTCATCTCGTCGAGGTAGTTGTTGTTGAACTCGTAGCGGTGGCGATGACGTTCGAAGATCGCCTCCTTGCCGTAGATCGCGTGGGCGAGCGAACCCGGCGCGAGCCTCGCCTCCTGCGCGCCGAGGCGCATGGTGCCGCCCAGATTGGACTGCGCGTCGCGCACCTGCTGGCCGCGGGCGAGGTCCTTCCATTCGGTGATCAAGGCAATGACCGGGTGGTGACTGGCGCGGTCGAATTCGGTGCTGTTCGCGCCCTTGAGCGCGAGAACGTCGCGCGCGTACTCGATGATCGCGAGCTGCATTCCGAGGCAGATGCCGAGGTAGGGAACGCGGTTCTCGCGCGCGAACCGGATCGCCTGGATCTTGCCCTCGATGCCGCGGTCGCCGAAGCCACCCGGCACGAGGATCGCGTCCATGCGCTCGAGCACGCCGGTACCGGAGCGTTCGATGTCGGTCGACTCGAAATAATGGATATTCACGCGCGTGCGGGTCTTTATGCCGCCATGCATCAGGGCCTCGTTGAGCGAGATGTAGGAATCGCGGATCTGCACGTATTTGCCGACCATGGCGATGTCGACCGCGGCCTCCGGATTCTGCTTCGCGGCGACCACCGCGCGCCAGTCGGCCAGATCGCTCGGCGGCGCCTCGAGCCGCAGTTTGTCGACCACGATCTCGTCGAGCCCCTGTTCGTGCAGGAGCATGGGGATCTTGTAGATGTCGTCGGCGTCGACCGCGGAGATCACGGCGCGCTCCTCGACGTTGGTGAACAGCGCGATCTTGCGCCGCTGTTCGTCCGGCAGCGTGTGCGTGCATCGGCACAGCAGCACGTCCGGCTGGATGCCGATGCCGCGCAGCTCCTTCACCGAATGCTGGGTCGGCTTGGTCTTGATCTCGCCCGAGCCGCCGACGATCGGCACCAGGGTGAGATGCATGTACAGCACCTGGTTGCGGCCGAGCTCGACGCCGAGCTGGCGGATCGCCTCGAGAAACGGTAGCGACTCGATGTCGCCCACGGTGCCGCCGATCTCGACCATGCACACGTCGGCCTCGCCCGCGCCCATGCGGATGCGGTACTTGATCTCGTCGGTGATGTGCGGAATCACCTGCACGGTCGCGCCGAGATAGTCGCCGCGGCGCTCCTTGGCGATCACCCGCTCGTAGATGCGGCCGGTGGTGAAATTGCTGTTGCGGCCGGTCGTGGTGCGCACGAACCGCTCGTAATGGCCGAGGTCGAGATCGGTCTCGGTGCCGTCGGCGGTCACGAACACTTCGCCGTGCTGGAACGGACTCATGGTGCCCGGATCGACGTTGATGTAGGGATCGAGCTTGACCATGCTCACCTTGAGGCCGCGCGCCTCGAGGATCGCGCCGAGCGAGGCCGCGGCAATGCCCTTGCCGAGCGAGGAGACGACGCCTCCGGTGACGAATACGAATCTGGTCATGATGGGTCACCGCCGCAAAAAAATGCTCGCCTGACGAACCGTTGACGGTTCGCCGCGCGCGAGCTCGAGGCCTAGTGGGAAAACTTAAATTCGACGGGAATTCAGGTTACCAGATCGGCCGACGGCCGACAATCGATCACACGCCGGGCATCGCGTGCGCGCGCGCTCGCGATCCGCGACGGAGCGCTCACGACAGCGCCGGCGCGTCCTCCCAGAGAATCTCCCAGCCGCGTTCTCCCGGGCCCGCGCAGTCCTCGGCCGCGCTCCAACGGTCGCCGACCGCGACCAACCGTCCCCCGGCATGCACGAACGGCAAGGCCGCGCGCATCCACGGGAACAGGCCCTCGGCCTGGCACAGATGCTGCACGCTCTGCGTGCGGCCCTGCGGCGCGACGCGCAGGCGTTCCCCGCCGCGCCGGGCGCGCACCTCGAGCGTGCGCGGCAGCCGCTCGAGCGCGAGCCCGCGCGCGCTCGGCGCGAGACGCAGCCGCCCGAGCCCCTCGCCGAGTTCGAGCGCCTCGCTCCGCTCGAGGCTCCAGCGATGCACGCTCTGCAGACGCGGCGGCCGCGCGTCGGTGAGGAACACGCGGTCGCGGTAGCGACGCAGCGCGTGTTCGCCCCAACACACGGCCGGCAGCTGATCGGCACGGGCCTCGAGGAGCTGGCGCAGCGCCTCGATGAGCCGTGCGCTCGGCGGCGGACGCGCGCCGCGTTCGTCGATGAAGCGACGCAAGGCATTGACGCGCCGCGGCGGCGGCAGCGTGCGCAGTCGCGGCACCGACAGCGCCTCGCCGTCGCGCATGCGACCCAGGTCGTCGTCGGCCAACGCATCCAGCAAACCCTGTGCCCCGGCGGCGTGCTGGGCCACCCGGCCGAGCGCGGTGGCCGCGCCCGGCCAGCGTCTTTCGAGCAGCGGCCAGACCTCGCGGCGCAGGTGCACCCGATCGAAACGCGGGTCTAGGTTCATCGGATCGACGACCGTCGCGAGCGAGAGCTCGTGCGCGCAGCGGGCGAGCGCGGCGCGCGGCACGCCGAGGAAGGGCCGCAGATGGAAGCCTCGGCCGAGTCGCCGGACCCGCGGCATGCCGGAAAGGCCGGCCGCGCCGCTGCCGCGCAGCGCCTGGAGCAGCACGGTCTCGGCCTGGTCCTCGGCATGATGCGCGGTCAACAGGCATTCGCCCGGGGCGAGCGCCGCGGCGAAGGCCGCGTACCGCGCCTCGCGTGCCGCGGCCTCGACCGATTCGCCGCGTTCGAGGCCGACCGGCGCTTCGAGCACGGTGAGCGGCACGGCGAAACGGGCCGCGAGCGCCGCGCAGGCCGCGCGGAACCCGGCGGCCGCCGACTGCAGGCCATGATCGACGTGCAGAGCGCGCAGCGGCGGCGCGGCCTCCCCCGCCCGGGCCCGGACGTGGGCATGGGCCGCCGCCAGCAGACAGGCGGAGTCGGCGCCGCCGCTCAGCGCGACCACCAGACCGCCGGCGGCTCGCGGCAGCCCTGCCGCGATCGCCGCCGCGAGCTCGGCCGCGCAACCGCTCATCGTTCCCTCAGCCGTCGTGGTAGGCGCCGAACGAGCGCAGCCGCGCCTGGCGCGCGTCGAGCAGCTGGGTCACCGGCATCGCCTTGAGTTCGGTCAGGTGGCGCACGATGCAGCTCTTCACCGTCTCGGCCATGGACTGCGGATCGCGGTGGGCCGCGCCGCAGGGCTCCTTCAGCACCTCGTCGACCAGGCCGAGCTTCTTCAGGCGGTCGGCGGTTCCACCCATCGCATCGGCCGCGATCTCCTTCTTCTCGGTGCTCTTCCACAGGATCGAGGCGCAGCTCTCCGGCGAGATCACCGAATAGACCGAGAACTGCAGCATCACCAGCCGGTCGCAGACACCGATCGCGAGCGCGCCGCCCGAGCCGCCCTCGCCGATCACGATCGACAGGACCGGCGTGGCGAGCGCCGACATCTCGTAGAGATTGCGCGCGATCGCCTCGCTCTGGCCGCGTTCCTCCGAACCGATGCCGGGATACGCGCCCGGGGTGTCGATCAGCGTGACGATCGGCAGACGGAAGCGTTCGGCCAGCATCATCAGCCGCAGCGCCTTGCGATACCCCTCCGGCTTCGGCATCCCGTAGTTGCGGCGCACGCGCTCCTTGGTGTCGCGGCCCTTCTGCTCGCCGATCAGCATGACCGGAATCCCCTCTATTCGGGCGAGTCCGCCGATGATCGCGAGGTCATCGCCATACATCCGGTCGCCGTGCAGCTCCTGCCAGTCGGTGCAGATCATCGCCACATAATCGAGCGCATAGGGACGCTGCGGATGGCGCGCGAGCTGGGTGATCTGCCAGGGCGTGAGGCTCTCGAAGATGTTCACGGTGAGCGCCCGGCTCTTCGCCTTGAGCCGCTTGATCTCCTCCGAGATGTTGACGCTGCCGTCGTTGCCGAGGAACTTCAGTTCCTCGATCTTCGCCTCGAGCTCCGCGATCGGTTGTTCGAAATCCAAGAAATTCATCGCCATTTGGAATTTTCCTCGTCCCGGACCTCGGTCCGCGGACCATACACCAGATACCATCCCTCGCGCCCGACCAGCGCGGTCAGACGCTCGAGCAGCTCGCGGGCCGGGCGCACCGTCCAGGTCTCGCCGAGCGCGAGCCGCCCGGAATATCCCGGCCGCTGGATCGAGATGCCGATCGCGCAGGACCCGCGCAGATACGGGCTCAGCAGCTCCTCGAATTTCCTCATCCCATCCGGCCCGTCGAAGGCCTCCGGCCAGCGCAGCCACAGCTTGCGCGCGTGCCGCTCGCGGGCCCGGTCCACGTCGATCAGGGACTTGCCCTGCAGTCGCCAGCCCTCGATGAAATCGTCGTAGCGCAGCGAACCCTCGATGAGCAGGATCGCATCCTTGACGATCACGTCGCGGTGTTTCTGATAGATCTCCTCGTACAGGCTCACCTCGAGGCGCCCGGTACGGTCGTCGAGGATCAACGTGACCCGGTTCGGCCGGCGCCGCACCTCGAGCACGAGGCCGGCGACCGTGACGTTGCGCGCCGGCGCCCAGGCGCGGCCGCCCTCGCCGGCCTGGGGCTTCGGGCCGCCGACGTCGGCGAGCCGCGCGCTCACCAGGAACTTGAGGTCCTGCTCGTACGCGCCGATCGGATGGCCGCTCAGGAACAGCCCGAGGGTCTCGCGCTCGCCGGCGAGCCGCATCGACTCGCTCCATTCGGGCAGGGTCGCGTCTTCGGTCGCCGCGAGGCCGAACAGATCGACCTGGCCGGTGGTGAGGGCGAGCGTGCTCTGCTCGCCCAGGTGCATGGAGCGCTCGAGCTGGGCGGCGAGCGTCGCGCGGTTCGCGCCGAGCGCATCGACGCTGCCCGAACGGATCAGCGCCTCGAGCACCCGCCGGTTGACGCGCTGCAGGTCGACGCGGCGGCACAGATCCGCGAGGTCGACGAAACGCCCGCCCCGCGCGCGTTCCTCGACGATCGCCTCGACCGCCGAGGCGCCGACGCCTTTCACCGCGCCGAGACCGTAGCGGATGCTCGCCTCGCCGGAGACCGTGAACTTGTAGACCGACTCGTTGACGTCCGGCGGCAGGACCTCGAGCCCCATGCTCGCGCACTCGTCGATCAGCGTGACGATCTTGTCGGTCTTGTCCATGTCCGCCGACAGCACGGCGGCCATGAAGGCCGCGCCGTAGTGCGCCTTCAGCCAGGCGGTCTGGTAGGAGAGCAGCGCGTAGGCGGCGGAGTGCGACTTGTTGAAGCCGTAGCCGGCGAATTTCTCCATCAGATCGAAGATGTGGGTGGCCTGGCCCTCCGGGACGCCGCGCGCGACCGCGCCGCCGACGAACACCGAACGTTGCTTGGCCATCTCCTCGGGCTTCTTCTTGCCCATCGCCCGGCGCAGGAGGTCCGCGCCGCCGAGCGTGTAGCCGGCGAGGATCTGCGCGATCTGCATGACCTGTTCCTGATAGAGGATCACGCCGTAGGTCGCGGCGAGCACCGGCGCGAGATCAGGATGAAGGTAATCGATCGCGGCGCCGCTGCGGTCGTGCTTGCGGGCGATGAAGTCATCGACCATGCCCGACTGCAGCGGTCCGGGGCGGAACAGCGCCACCAGCGCGACGATGTCCTCGAATCGGTCCGGCTGGAGCCTGCGGATCAGGTCCTTCATACCGCGCGATTCGAGCTGGAACACGGCGGTGGTGCGGCAGCTCTTCAGCAGCTGATAGGTGGCCGCATCGTCCATGGCCAGGGCCGCGACGTCGAGCGGCGGCTCGCCCGCGCGTTCGCGCGCGGCGTTGATGTCGCGCACCGCCCAATCGATCACCGTGAGGGTGCGAAGACCCAGGAAGTCGAACTTCACGAGACCGGCGGCCTCGACGTCGTCCTTGTCGAACTGCGTGACCGGCGCGCTGCCGCCCTCTTCGCAGTAGAGCGGCGTGAAGTCGGTGAGCACCGATGGCGCGATCACCACGCCCCCGGCGTGCGTGCCGGCGTTGCGCGTCAGGCCCTCGAGCGCGCGCGCCAGATCGATCAGTTCGCGCACCTCGCCGTCGTTGGCGTAGAGCCGCGCGAGCTCCTCCTCCTGCTCGAGCGCCTTGTCGAGCGTCATGCCGATCTCGAATGGGATCAGCTTGGCGATGCGATCGACGTAGCCGTAGTTGTGGCCGAGCACCCGGCCGACGTCGCGCACCACGGCCTTGGCCGCCAGGGTGCCGTAGGTGATGATCTGCGAGACCCGGTCGCGGCCGTATTTCTGCGCGACGTAGTCGATCACCCGATCCCGTCCTTCCATGCAGAAGTCGACGTCGAAGTCCGGCATCGACACGCGTTCCGGATTGAGGAAGCGCTCGAACAGCAGGTCGTGCTCGATCGGATCGAGATCGGTGATGCCGAGCGCATAGGCGACCAGAGAACCGGCGCCCGAGCCGCGGCCGGGGCCGACCGGGACGCCGTTGCCGCGCGCCCAGCGGATGAAGTCGGCGACGATCAGGAAGTAGCCCGCGAACCCCATCTTGCAGATCACGTCGAGCTCGACGCCGAGGCGCTCCGCGTAGGCCCCGGGGTCCCGCCCGGCGGCTGTGGCCGCACCGGCCGCGACCGGTGCGGCGAGCCGCGCCGCGAGCCCGGCGGCTGCCTCGGAACGCAGGAACTCCTCGGTCGTGCTGCCCTCCGGCACCGGATAGGCGGGCAGCATCGGCGCGCCGAGCCTGAGGCCGAGCGAGCAGCGCCTGGCGATCTCGACGGTGTTCTGCAGGAGCTCGGGCGCGTCGGCGAAGAGCTCGGCCATCTCCTGCGGCGTCTTCAGGTACTGCTCTTCGGTGTAGCGGCGTGCACGCGAGGTGTCGGCGAGCAGCGCGCCGTCGTGGATGCACACGCGCGCCTCGTGGGCGCCGTAGTCGGCGCGCGCGAGGAAGCGCACGTCGTTGGTGGCCACGGCCGGCACGCCGCGCGCGGCGGCCAGATCGAGCACGGCTTCGGTGCAGGCGCGCTCGCCGGCGCGGCCGGTACGCTGCGCCTCGAGGTAGAAGCGGTCGCCGCACAGGTCGAGCCAGGCGTCGAGACAGCGGCCCGCCTCGTCCTCGCGGCCCCGCCCGAGCGCGAGGCCGATGTCCCCCTGGGCGCCACCGGAGAGCAGGATCAGACCCTGAAGCCGCTCGCGGTCCAGCCAGGCCCGCTCGAGCATGGGCAGGCCGCCGTGCTGACCCTCGAGATAGGAGCGCGTCACCAGTTCGGTCAGGTGACGGTAGCCCTCGAGGTTCTGGCAGATCAGCACCAGCTTCGAAGGCGGCGCGCGCTCGCCGCTCTCGCGCACCCAGGCGTCGACGCCGATCAGCGGCTTGACGCCGGCGCGCTGCGCCTCCTTGTAGAACTTCACCATCGCGAACAGGTTGCACTGGTCGGTGAGCGCGACCGCGGGCATGCCGGCGGCGGCCACCGCGGCCATGAGTTCCGGCACGCGCAGCACCCCGTCGACCATCGAGTACTCGGTATGCACGCGCAGATGCACGAAACCCTTCACCGGCCCACCTCCCCGGCCGCGGCGACCGGCGCGAACGAGCGGCGATGCAGCGGGCAAGGTCCGCGTTCGCCGAGCAGCCGCCGGTGCAGGGCGGTCGGATAGCCCTTGTGGCGCGCGAACCCATAGCCCGGATGCAGCGCCTCGGCACGCACCATGTAGGCGTCGCGTTCGGTCTTCGCGAGGATCGAGGCCGCCGCGATCGCGGGTTCGGTCGCATCGCCGCGCACGATCGCCTCGGCGTCCATCGCCGCGCCGAGTCCGCGCAGCGAGGGGAGTCGATTGCCATCGACGAGCAGACGCTCGGGCGTCAGGGCGAGCGCGAGCACCGCGCGGCGCATCGCCAGGAAGGTCGCCTGGAGGATGTCGAGCGCGTCGATCTCGGCCGGGTCGGCCCAGCCCACGCCCCAGGCGGCCGCGTCGCGACGGATCGCCGCCGCGAGCCTCTGCCTTTCGGTCTCGGCGAGCGTCTTCGAGTCGGCGAGGCCCTCGATCGGCCGGTCGGCACGCAGGATCACCGCCGCCGCGACCACCGGCCCGGCGAGCGGGCCGCGCCCGGCCTCGTCGACCCCTGCGACGCGCGCGATCACGCGGCCTCCGCCCGGCCGACCAGTTCGAGGATCGCGCGGGCCGCGCTGCGGCTCGCGTCGCGGCGCAACTCGAGGTGCAGGCGCGAGAACTCGCCGACCAGTTGCCCGCGCCGCGCCGCGTCGTCCAGCCACGCCAACAGCTCCGCTCCGATCGACTCCGGGACGATGTCTTCCTGGAAATACTCGCCGACGATGCGCCGGTCCGCAAGTAGGTTCGGCTGGGAGAAATATCGCGACTTGACCAGCTTCAGGCGCTTCAGCAGCCAGGCGGTCGCCGCACCGAGCCGGTAGACGACCACCATCGGCCGTTTGCTGAGCGCGGTCTCGAGGCTCGCGGTGCCGGAGGCGACCAGGACCGCGTCGGCGGCCGCGAGCGCGGTCTGCGCCTGGCCGTCGAGCAGGCGCACCGGCACCTCGGGCGCGAGCCGGGCGAGGCTCGCGGCGAACAGCTCGCGCACCGCGGGCCCGGCCATGGGCGCGAGGAACACGAGTCCCGGCCGACGGGCCGCGAGCACACGCACCACCTGGGCGAAGTCGGCGCCGAGCCTTCGCACCTCGCCGCGCCGGCTGCCGGGCAGCAGCGCCACCACCGCGGCATCGGCGTGAAGGCCGAGCGCGGCCCGAGCCCCGGCGCGGTCCGGCTCGAGCGGGATCCGGTCGGCGAGCGGATGGCCGACGAACTCGGCGCGCAGGCCGGCGCCATCATAGAAGCGCTTCTCGAAGGGCAACAGGCACAGCACCAGGTCGACCGCCTCGCGCATGCGGTGCACGCGCCGGCTGCGCCAGGCCCACACCTGGGGGCTCACGTACTGCACCGTCGGGATCCCGGCCGCGCGTAACCGCCGCGCGAGCCCGAGGTTGAACTCGGGGGCGTCGATGCCGACGAACACGTCCGGACGCGCCTCGAGGAACGCCCGCCGCACCCGGGCCCGCAGCCGCAGGAGCCGCGGCAGCTCGGCGAGGATCTCGAACAGGCCCATGACCGCGAGCGCCTCGGAGCTCTCCCAGGCCTCGCAACCCTCGGCGCGCATCTTCGGCCCGGCCACGCCGAAGAAGCGCGCGTCGGGCGAGCGCTCGCGCAGAGCCTGCATCAACGCGGCGCCGAGCGTATCCCCCGATGCCTCCCCCGCGACCAGACCGATCCGCAATGGATCCGCCATGGCGTCAGCGAACGATGCTGCGGGAGCTTCGGCGGATGAAGGCGACGAACGGAGCGATCTCCGGCTGCGTCCCCGCGGCCTGCTCGAGCTCCTCGAGCGCCTCGGCGAGCTTGCGGCCCGAACGGTACAGCACCCGGTAGGCGCGGCGGATGTTCAGGATCTGTTGCGCCGTGAAACCGCGGCGCTTCAGGCCCTCGCTGTTGACGCTGTGGGGCACGGCCGGCTGGCCGACCGCCATGACGTAGGGCGGCACGTCGCGGGTGACCGCGGCGTTGTTCGCGATGAAACAGTGCGCACCGATCTTGCTGAACTGATGCACGGCCGACAGTCCGCCGAAGATCACCCAGTCGCCGACCTCGACGTGGCCGCCGAGCGTGGCGCAGTTGGCCATCACGATCTGGTCGCCGAGCTGACAGTCGTGGGCGACGTGCGAATAGGACATGAAGAGGTTGTCGTTGCCGATCCGGGTCACGCCGCGATCGTGGGTGGTGCCGCGGTTCACGGTGGTGAATTCGCGGAACACGTTGCGATCGCCGATCTCGAGCCGGGTTGGCTCGCCACGGTACTTCTTGTCCTGAGGCGCATCGCCGATCGATGCGAACGAGTGGATCCGGTTGTCGCAACCGATCCGGGTCGGTCCGTTGATCACGACGTGCGGGCCGATCCGGGTGCCCTTGCCGATGCTCACCTCGGGACCGATCACCGAGTAGGGTCCGATCTCGACGTCCGCGCCGATCTCGGCCTGCGCCGAGACGATCGCACGCGCGTCGATCATCGCTCGGCCCCCGGTCGTGCCGGACCCTTGCTCTCCGGGGCGACCATGATCTCGGCCGCCGCGACCTCGGCGCCGCCCACCTCGGCCACGCACTGGAACTTCCAGATCCCCTTGAACGAGCGCTCGAGCGTCGCCTTGAGGATCACCTGGTCGCCGGGTTCGACCGGCTTGCGGAAGCGGGCCTTGTCGATCGCGACGAAATAGAACCGCGTCTGCTCGTCAGGCACGACGCCCGCGGTCTTGAAGGCGAGCAGGCCACAGGTCTGGGCGAGCGCCTCGATCAGCATCACGCCCGGCATCACCGGCCGGTGCGGGAAATGCCCGGGAAAGAACGGCTCGTTGTAGGTCACGTTCTTGAGCGCCGTGATGCGCTCGCCGGGCAGGCACTCGAGCACGCGATCCACGAGCAGGAAAGGGTAGCGATGCGGCAGCTGCCGCATGATCGCCTCGATATCCAGCTTCATCGCTTCGCTCATCTCGGTTCCTCTTACGTCTCCGGTTCCTCGGTCGATCGGCGGCGCCGGCCGAGCCTGCGCAGGTTCGCGACCGTCCGCCGCCATTCGCGGGTCTCCACCGCCGGCACGCCGGCCGAATAACTGCCGCTCTGCCGGATCGACGCGCTGACCAGGGTCAGGCCGGTCACCACGACGTCATCGGCGATCGTCAGGTGGCCGGCGAACCCGACCATGCCGCCGATCATGCAGCGTTCACCGATCGTGGTGCTGCCCGAGATCCCCGTGCAGGCCGCGATCGCCGTGTGCGCGCCGATCACGACGTTGTGGGCCACCTGGATCTGATTGTCCAGCTTGACGCCGTCGCCGATCACGGTGTCCTCGATCGCACCACGGTCGATGGTCGTGTTCGCGCCGATCTCGACGTCGTCGCCGATCCTCACGGCTCCGAGTTGCGGCACCTTCACCCAGGCCTCGCGATCGCGCGCGAAGCCGAAGCCGTCGGATCCGATCACCGCCCCCGGATGAACGAGGCCGCGCCGGCCGATCCGCACGCGTTCGCCGATCGTGACCCGCGCGAGCAGCCGCGTGTCGTCACCGAGACGGGCTCCGCGTTGCAACACCGAACCCGGTCCGACGTAGCAGCGTTCGCCAATCTCGACGTCCGGCTCGATCACGACGAACGCGGCGACCGTCGCGGACTCCGCGACCCTCGCCGCCGGCGCGACCACCGCGCTCGGATGCACGCCCGGCTCGGCGAGCGGGGTCGGATGCAGGAGCGAAGCGATCCGCGCATAGGCGAGGTAGGGGTTCGGATCGATCAGCGCCGCGACCGGGCAATCGGCCGCGTCGGCGGCCGAGAGCACGACGGCGCTCGCTTGCGTCGCGCCGAGCAGGCGCCGGTAGCGCCGGTTGGCGAGAAAGCTGAGGCAACCGGGCGTGGCCGAGCCCAGCGTGGCGACCCGGTCGACGTTCAGGTCGGGGTCGCCACGCAGGCTCAGGCCGAAGCGGACCGCCAGCTCACCGAGGCTGAGTGCGACGCTATGCATCTGCACGGACCTGCAGGAGCCGCGGTCGGCACCCGGAATCCCGGCCTTTAGGGCTTGCCGCCGGGCTTCTTCGCCGGGGTCGGAGCCGTCTCCGGGAGGTTCGCGGGCTTCGTCATCAGGAGCGCGAGCACGCCGGGCGTGATGTCGTAGCTCTCCTTGGCGTAGAACACGCCGTCGCCGAAGACGATGTCATAGCCCTTGGACGTGGCGTACTGCTGGATTTCCTGCAGCAGGAAGCGCTGGACCTTGCCGAGCTCCTGGTTGCGTCGCGCGGTCACGTCGTCCTGGAAGGAGCGGGCCTTGCTCTGGAAGTCGTTCTGCTCGTCGCGCAGCGCGTTCTCGGACTTGACGCGGTCCGCGTCGGCCATCATCGGCCCTTCCTTCTGCAGCTTGTCGTTCTTCGACTTCAGGTCGCTCTGCATCGACAGCAGGTCGCGCCGGCGCGAGGCGAACTCGGTCTCGAGGGTCTGCATCGCGGCCTTGGTCTGCGGGGCCTCCTGCAGCAGGCGCTGGAAGTTGACGACGCCGATCTTGGTCTGCGCGCTCGCACCCTGGGCGAGTGTCAGGCCGCACAGACAGAGCGCGAGCAGTGCGACGGGGCGGGTGAAGGTCGACATCATGGTCTTTACGAACCTCGAATGGATGTTTTGGGTCAGAACGCCTGGCCGATCGAGAACTGGAACCGCTCGGTCTGGTCCCCGAAGTGCACCGTATCGCCCCGGAAGGGGTTCAACGGGATCGCATAGGAGAACCGGAAAAGACCGAGCGGCGCGAGCCACTCCACCGCGAGGCCAGTCGATCGCTTCAAGTTAGCATAGCTGAAATGATAGGTCACCGGCGTCGTGTCGTCGACGCCCAGGAAGTGCGTCTTGGTGCCGGTCTGGAACACGTTGCCGATGTCGTAGAACAAGCTCACCCGGGCCGCGTCCTGCCACTTCTCGGGCACCGGCATGATGAGTTCCAGCCGGTTCACGGTCAGCAGGTTTCCGCCATAGGGGTTGCCGAGACCGATGTTGTCACGGGGCCCCAGGGTCGCCTCCATGTAGCCGCGCACGCTGTCCGGACCGCCGGCGAAGTAGTTCATGTACGGCGGCAGCCCCGTGGTGCGGCCCATGGCCGCGGCATAGTCCAGCTGCACGTTGTCGGAGAGCACGAACCGCCCGAACAGCGGCTGATATTTGACGAACTGGTAGGAAAGCCCGTAGTAGCGCACCCCGCTCGGCGGAATGGCGATGCGGCCCGAGAGAGCGTTGCGCATGCCGCGGTCGGCGAACAGCGCCCTGTTACGCGAGTCCATCGACCAGCCGGCCGAGAGCTCGTAGGTGTAGAAATTGGTGCCGTAGACCGTGTACGGGCTGTCGAGCGAGTTCACGACGCCGTCGCCGTTGGTGTCGTCGATCACCCGTGAGAACGTGCCGCCGTTCTGCTTGACCCAGTTGACCGCCTGCTGCGAGCTGTAACCCTGCGAGGTCACCAGCGTGTTCTTGTTCGCCGACAGACCGAGCTCGACGTACTGGTATTCGCTGATCGGATAGGCGTACTGCAGCGCCGCCGTCAGCTGTTTGGTACCGAACACCGACGAGGAGGACACGAACTGGGTGATGTCGCGGTAGGTGAACGAGGTGGTGCGCGAGACTCCGTCGATGGTCGTGTAGGGATTGGTCTCCGACACGGTGTAGGTCTTGCTGTACTTGCCGCCGTTCACCTCGAGCGCGACGCGGTCGCCCGTACCGAGGAAGTTGCTGTGCACGAAATTGCCGTTCAGGCTGATGCCGTAGGCGGCCGAGTAGCCGATGCCGCCGCCGAACTGGCCCGGCAGGCCTTCCTTGATCTTGTAGTCCACGTCGACCATGTCGGCGCTGCCCGGCACCGGCTTGGTGTCGTAGGTCACCTTCTTGACATAAGGCAGCCGCTGGATGCGCTCCTTCGAGCGCTCGAGCGCCGAGTTGGACAGCCAGCCGCCCTCGAGCTGGCGCATTTCGCGGCGCAGGGTCTCGTCGTTGATCGCCGATTCGTTGGTGAACTCGATGTGGCGCACATAGACGCGGTTGCCGGGCTCCACGTAGAAGGTGAGCGACACCGTCTTGGTCTTCGGGTCCGCGGTCGGCACCGGATCGATCTTCGAGAACGCGTAGCCGTCGGCCCCGAGCCGGTAGCTCATGAGCTCCTGGGACTTGGTGATCAGCTTGCGGGAGAAGATCTCGCCGGGCTTGATCAGCAGTAGCTTGCGCAGATCCTTCTCCGGCACGACCATCGTGCCCGCGAGCTTGATCTTCGACACGCGGAACACCTCGCCCTGATGGATGTTCACCGTGATGAACATGTCGTGCTTTTCGGGCGTGATCGTCACCTGAGTCGAGTCGATGCGGAAGTTCGCGTAACCGCGATCCATGAAATAGGAGCGGATCTTCTCCAGGTCACCCTGCAGCGACTCGCGCGAGTAGCGGTCATCCTGCTTGTACCAGGACAGCCAGTTCGGCGTCTTCAACTCCAGCGTGGAGAGGATGTCCTTCTCCTTGAACGCCGTGTCGCCGACGATGTTGATCTCGCGGATCACCGCGCGCTTGCCTTCGGTGATCTGCACCAGCACGTCGACCTTGTTGCCCGGCCGGTCGGTGACCTTGGCGTCGATCTGTACCGCGTACTTGCCGCGGCTGAAATACTGGTCGGTGAGGTACTGCTTGACCTCGTCGAGCACCGAGCGGTCGAAGATCTTGCCCTGGGCGAGACCCACGTCGCGCAGGCTCTTCTCCAGGTCCGGGGTCTTGATGTCCTTGTTGCCCTTGATGTCGAACTTCTCGATCGAGGGCCGCTCGATCACCACGACCAGGAGCGTATTGCCCTGGCGGCGCATCTCCACGTCGCGGAAGAATCCGGTCGCATACAGCGCGCGCATCGCCTCGCGCACCTTCTGCGCGTCGAGGTGATCGCCGATGTTCACCGGCAGGTAATTGAACACCGTACCCTCGGAGATCCTCTGCAGTCCCTGAACGCGGATGTCGCCGACGACGAAGTCGGCCGGGTCGCTCGAGGATTGCAGCGCGTCGGGCGCCGGGATCACCGGCTCCGCAGCCGGCGCGGCGCTGCTCGGGCCCGCGGCCGGGCCCGGCTTGGCCGCCGGGGCCTTGGCTGGAACGGGCGCGGCCGGGGCCGGTGCCTTGGCCGGGGCCACCGGTGCCTTGGCCGGGGCCGCCGCCGCAGGGGCCGGCGTCGCGGCGGCTTGCGCGTGCACCACCGTGAGCGGCTGGCTGGCGAGCGCCACCGCCCCGATCAGACCGAGTTCAAACCGCACGCGAGGTCGACCGGCGAGTCAGGCGAGGCAGGCGGGCGCGCGAAGCGCGCCGGGTCCGGATCCCGAAATCAGGGTTTGGCATGACAGTCCATCAGTTCAAGTGGCGCGAAATGTCGTTGTAGAAGGCAAGGCTCATCAGCAGCACCAGCAACGCGATCCCGACCTGCTGGCCGATGATCTGCATTCTCTCCGAAAGCGGGCTGCCTTTGACGGCTTCGATCAATTGATAGACGACCTGGCCGCCGTCGAGCAGGGGCACCGGGGCGAGGTTCAGCACGCCGAGGCTCACGCTGATCACGGCCAGGAACGACAGGAATGCGGTCAGGCCGAGATAGGCGCTGACCCCGGCGAACTCGGCGATGCTGATCGGTCCGCTGATGTTGCGCGCCGACACCTGGCCGGTCGTGATCCGCCAGAGCATCTGCACCGTCAGCGCGGACATCTCCCAGGTTCTCGATGCCCCGTCGGCGAGCGCCTCGAGAGGACCCGCCCGGCGCTCGAGGATCAGCCCCGGCGGCCAGCTGCGCGGGCCGTCGGCGATCGTGATGCCGAGACGCCCCATCCGCACGCCCTGCTCACTCACGGCCGGAACCTGCGCGGCGAGATGCACGATGGTCCCATGGCGTTCGACGTCGATCGTCACCCGGCGGTCCGCGGCGGCGCCGACCGCGTCGACGAACTGCGCGCCGTTGTCGAGTACCGCGCCGTCGATCGCGACCAGGCGGTCGCCCGCCTGCAGCCCCGCACGGGCGCCGGCGCTGCCGGCCGGGACCTCGCGCACGAAGGTTTTGGAATGCCAGCTGGCGAGATCGAAGCCGAGCCCCGGCAGGAGCCGCCCCGGCACCGTCAAAGCGACCCGGTCGCCGCGGTAGACGAGGTCGATCCGCCGGCGCACGCCGTCGCGGCTCACGAGCAGAGGCAGCGCGCCGCCGCCCGAGAAGCGGCTGATCAGGGCGATCTGCAGTTCGCCGGTATCCGGGGTGGCGTGATCGCCGACCGCGAGGATCCGGTCGCCGCGCTCGAGGCCGGCCGCCGCCGCGGCGCTGCCGGGACGCACATCACCGACCACGGGGCGCACCGCCACGGTGCCGATCATGGCCAGCACCGCGTACAGCAGCACCGCGAACAGCAGGTTCATCGCGGGGCCCGCGAGCAGCACGGCAATGCGCTGCAGCACCGGCCGGCGCGTGAACGAGCGGCCGAGCTCGGCCGGCGCGACCTCGCCCTCGCGTTCGTCGAGCAACTTCACGTAGCCGCCCAGCGGGATCGCGGAAATGCAGTACTCGGTGCGATCGGCGTCGCGGCCGACGCGCGTGATGAGCGGTTTGCCGAAGCCGACGCTGAAGCGCAGCACCTTGAAACCGAGCCGCTTCGCAACCCAGTAGTGGCCGAATTCATGCACCGTGACCAGGATGCCGATCGCGGCGAGGAACGAGCCCAGGACGATCAGTATTCTCATGCGGACGCTCCCCGCGCCGGGACGATCAGCGTCTCGGCGATCCGCCGCGCGGTCCGATCGGCGTCGATCACGTCGTCGAGCGCGCGCACCGCGCTGCCCGCCTGACGCTGCAGCACCTCGTCAATGACCGCGGTGATGCCGGTAAAGTTCAAGCGTCCGTCGAGGAAGGCCTGGACCGCGACTTCGTTGGCCGCGTTCAGCACGGCCGGAGCCGTGCCGCCGGCGCGGGCGGCCGCGCGCGCAAGCCCCACGCTCGGGAAGCGGCCATGATCCGGCGCCTCGAAGTCGAGGCGCGCGATCGCGGCCAGATCGAGCGGGGCGACGCCGGACTCGATGCGCTCGGGCCAGGCGAGCGCCTGGGCGATCGGCGTGCGCATGTCCGGCGCGCCGAGCTGGGCGAGCACCGAACCGTCCACGTACTGCACCAGCGAATGGACCACGCTCTGGGGGTGGACCACGATGTCGACCTCGGCCTCGGGGAGGGCGAACAGCCAGGTCGCCTCGATCACTTCGAGACCCTTGTTCATGAGCGTCGCCGAGTCGACCGAGATCTTGCGGCCCATCTTCCACTTCGGATGCGCGCAGGCCTGTTGCGGCGTGACGTGCGGCAGCAAGGCGGGGTCGGTCGTGCGGAACGGTCCGCCGGAGGCGGTGAGGATCACGCGCGTGACCCCGCGCGCGCTCTCGCCCGGCAGATAGCGCGCCGGCATGCACTGGAAGATCGCGTTGTGTTCGCTGTCGATGGGGATCAGCGCCGCGCCCCCGCTGCGCACCTCGTCCATCATCAGGCGCCCGGCCATCACCAGCGCCTCCTTGTTCGCGAGCAGCACCCGCTTGCCGGCGCGCACCGCGGCGAGCGTCGGCATCAGGCCCGCGGCGCCGACGATCGCGGCCATCACCACGTCGACTCCGGGGGCGCGCACCGCCTCGGCCAGGGCCTCCTCGCCGCATTCGACGCGGGTGGACGAACCCGCGGCGCGCAGCGCCGCCTGCGCGGCCTGGGCGGCCGCCGGCTCGGTCAGGATCACCGTGTCCGGAGCGAACGCGAGCGCCTGCTCGACCATCTTCTGCCAACTCGCCCGCGCACCGAGCGAGTGGACGCGATAGCGGTCGGGATGGCGCGCAATCACGTCGAGCGTGCTCACACCGATGCTGCCGGTCGAGCCGAGGATCGATACCGCGCAAACGCCGCTCATGCGATGACCCCCGCGCCCAGGAGGCCGAGCGCGAACAAGGGCGCCGCGGCGGTGATGCTGTCGATGCGGTCGAGGATGCCGCCGTGGCCGGGCAGCAGCGTGCCGCTGTCCTTCAGGTCCGCGGCGCGCTTGAACATGCTCTCGGTGAGGTCGCCGACGATCGACACGACACCGACCGCGCAGCCAAAACCGAGCGCCGTCGCCGCCGGCTGGCCGAGCGCGGCGGCTCCGCCGAGCGCCACCAGCGTGACGCACGCGAGACCGCCGATCGCCCCTTCCCAGGTCTTGCCCGGACTGACCCGCGGCGCGAGCTTCAGCCGTCCGAAGCGCCGGCCGGCGAAAAACGCGCCGATGTCCGCCGCAAACACCAGCAAGAGGAGCCAGAGCACGCCGCGCGGGCCGCCGAGCGCGCCGCCGCCCGCGTGGATGCGCGCGAGCGCGACGAACGCCGGAACGAGCACCGGCACGCCGCAGGCGAGCGTCAGCGGGGCGAAATGCCGCGCGGGCGCCAGCGAGAGCCAGAGGAGCGCCACGATCCACCACAGGCACGCGAGCCGCAGCATCCAGCCGAGGCGCTCGGGGTCGGCGCTCGCGCGCCAGGCGAGCGCGAGCAGCAGTGCGATCACGATCGCGTATGCCGTACGCGCGGCGAAGCCGCGCAGTCCGCCGAAACCCGCCCACTCCCAAGCGCCGCCGACGAAGGTCGCGCCGAAGGCGACGCGCGTCCAGAACGGCGGCAGCAGGAACAAGGTCGCCAGCAGCAGCACGCCGAGCACCACGGCGGTGAGGATGCGCACCTTAAGCACGCCACGGCACCCCGCTCATGGAGGAACCCCTCATGCCTCGGTGTCCGCGGCGACCTGCGCCGAGGTGCGCCCGAAGCGGCGTTCGCGGTTGGCGAAGAAATCGAACGCCGCCTGCAGGTGCGCGGCGGAGAACTCCGGCCAGAGCACCTCGGTGAAATAGATCTCGGTGTAGGCGAGGTTCCACAGGAGGAAATTGCTGATGCGCTGCTCGCCGCCGGTACGGATCAGCAGGTCCGGGTCCGGCAGACCGGCGAGCGCGAGGCGCGCCGCGAAGGCGCGTTCGTCGATCTCCTCGGCGCGCAGCGTGCCGGAGGCGACTTCGGCGGCCGCCCTGCGGCAGGCCTGGACGATGTCCCAACGCCCGCCATAGGCGACCGCGACCGTGAGGCCGAGCCCGCTGTTCTCGCGCGTACGCGCCTCGGCGGCCGACATGCGCGCGAGCAGTTCGGCGCCGAGCAGCTGCCGGTCGCCGATGAACCGCAGACGCACGCCGTTGCGGTGGAGGTCGTCGATCTCGCGCACCAGGGCGTCGAGGAACAGGCTCATCAGCAGGCCGACCTCGTCCGGCGGCCTGCGCCAGTTCTCGCTGCTGAAGGCGAACAGGGTCAGGTAGCCGACGCCGCGCGCATTGCACTCCTCGATCACCCGGCGCACGACCTTGAGGCTCGAGCGATGGCCCGCCGGCCGGGGAAGGCCGCGCGAGCGGGCCCACCGGCCGTTGCCGTCCATGATGATCGCGACGTGCTTGGGAAGGTCGGACACGGGGAGCGCGGGGAGCCGGCGGGCCGAGCAGGACGCTCAGACCTGCATCAACTCCTTCTCCTTGTCGCTCATCGCCTGATCGATCTCGGCGACGAACTTGTCGGTGAGCTTCTGGACCTCGTCCTGGGCGCGCCGCTCGTCGTCCTGCGCGATCAGCTTCTCCTTCAGCATCTCCTTGATCTCGTTATTGACCTCGCGGCGCACGCCGCGCACCGCCACGCGGGCGTTCTCCGCCTCGGCGCGCACGATCTTGGTCACGTCGCGCCGCCGCTCCTCGGTCATCGCCGGCATCGCGATGCGGATGATCTGTCCGGCGGTGTTGGGGGTGAGGCCGAGATCGGACTTGTAGATGGCCTTCTCGATGACCGCCACCATCGACTTCTCCCAGGGCGTCACGGTGAGGGTGCGCGCATCCTCGGTCGCGACGTTCGCGACCTGGTTCAACGGCATCTCGGAACCGTAGTAATCGACCTTGATGTGCTCGATGAGACTGGTGTGCGCACGCCCGGTGCGCAGCTTCTTCAATTGATCGCGAAACGCCGCCACACACTTCTGCATGCGCAGCGAGGCATCCTTCTTCACTTCATCGAGCATGTTGCGGCCCTCTCTAGTCTTCGGCGCATACGATCGTGCCGACGTCCTCGCCCTGCACTATTCGCACCAGGTCGCCGGCGTGGAACATGTTGAAGATCCGCAGCGGCAGCTTGTTCTCGCGGCACATCACGATCGCCGTGGCGTCCATCACGTTCAGGCGGTCGCTGAGCACCTGATCGAAGGTCAGCCGCTCGTAGCGCCTGGCCGCCGGATTGTGCATCGGATCGGAGTCGTAGACGCCGTTCACCTTGGTCGCCTTGAGGAGCACTTCGGCATTGATCTCGATCGCCCGCAGGCTCGCCGCGGTGTCGGTCGTGAAGAACGGGTTGCCCGTGCCGGCCGCGAAGATCACCACCCGGCCCTTCTCCAGGTGCCGCACCGCGCGCCTGCGGATGTAGTCCTCGCAGACCTCGTTGATCCTGAGCGCCGACATCACCCGCGCGTAGACCCCGAGGCTCTCGAGCGCATCCTGCATGGCGAGCGCGTTGATCACCGTGGCGAGCATGCCCATGTGATCGCCCGTGACCCGGTCCATGCCGGCGCGGGCGAGGCCCGCACCGCGGAAGATGTTGCCGCCGCCGATCACCACCGCCACCTGGACGCCCATCTGGGTCAGATCGCGGACCTCGCCGGCGATGCGCTTGAGGATGGCCGGATCGATCCCGTAGTCCTCGTCGCCGAGCAAGGCCTCGCCGGAGAGCTTGACCAGGATCCTGCGGTATCGCGCCGTGGCGGTCTTCGTACTCATGATTTCAACGCCCTACTATACCGACAAGCGCCGCATCTGAGGCGCCCGGCGTGGACGCCCGGAAATCGCCGCGGCGACCTTCGGGGCGCGGGACCACCGCGCTCCGGGCGCCGCCGAGCATCTACTTGGACTGGGCCGCGACCTGGGCCATGACCTCGCCGACGAAGTCGTCCTGCTTCTTCTCGATCCCGGCGCCGACCTCGAAACGCACATAGGAGAGCACCTGGGCCGAGGCCTTCTTCAGGAGGTTCTCCACCGTGACGTCCGGATCCTTGACGAACGGCTGGCCGAGCATCGTGATCTCCGCGAGGTACTTGCGCAGCCGCCCGTCGACCATCTTGGCGATGATCTCGGCCGGCTTCTTCTCGCTCTTGGTCTGTTCGGCGAGGATCGCCCGTTCCTTCTCGAGCACCTCGGCCGGAACGGCGCGGGCGTCCAGATAGGCGGGGTTCGCCGCCGCGACGTGCATCGCGAGATCCTTGGCGAGGTCCTCGCTGCCACCCTGCAGCGCGACCAGGGCGCCGATCCGGGTGCCGTGCAGGTAGGCGCCGAGTGCGCTCGGCGCGGCGAGCCGCGTGAAGCGGCGCACCGTGATGTTCTCGCCGATCTTGGCGATCAGGGCCCGGCGGCGCTCCTCGACGCTCGAGCCTTCGTAAGGCAGGGCCAGCAGCGCTTCGAGGCCGGCCGGCGAGGCGGAGAGCGCCAGCCGGGCGAGATCCCGCGCGAACGCCTGGAAATCATCGCCGCGAGCGACGAAATCGGTCTCGCAGTTGACCTCGACGAGCACCGCGGCGAGGCCCTCGCGGGCGAGCGCGACCGTGCCCTCGGCGGCGACGCGTTGCGCCTTCTTGTCGGCCTTGGCGAGGCCGCTCTTGCGCATGAGCTCTGCCGCGGCGTCGAGGTCGCCGCCGGTCTCGACCAGCGCCTTCTTGCACTCCATCATGCCGGCGCCGGTGCGCTCGCGCAGTTGTTTGACCGATTCGGCGGTAACGTTCATGCGATTCCTCCCGCGACCCGCGTCCCGGGCCGCCGCTCCATCTGACGTGTTGAATTCGGCTCAGGTTCCGCGGGGGCCGGCGCATCGGCGCGGCCGACCCCCACGATGGGCCGTGGATCAGCCGCGGCTCGGCGTACGCCGGCCGCCGGCCGGCCGGCGGCGCGGGGCGCTCGCCGGACGGTTCTCGGCCGGCGCGGCATCGCCCTCTTCCGCCTCGACCTCGTCCTCGGCCGGGGCCGCTGCGGCGACGGCCGCGCCCGGCACCACGGTGACCGGAACCTTGCGCTTCGGCGCGGGCTTCCTGCCGCGCGGCGCTCCCGGCGCGGCCCGGCGAGGCGCCGAACGCTTGCGGGGATTGCCTTCCTCGTCGAGTTCGACGAACTCGTCCTCGCCGACCGGCACCTCGGGGAGCGAGGCCTTGCCCTCGAGCACCGCCTCGGCGACGCCGCCGGTGTAGAGGACGATGGCGCGCATCGCGTCGTCGTTGCCCGGGATCACGTAGTCGATGCCCTCGGGGGAGCAGTTGGTGTCGACCACCGCCACGACCGGGATGCCGAGCTTGCGGGCCTCGCTGATCGCGATCTCCTCGTGGCCGACGTCGATCACGAACAACGCGTCCGGCAGGGTGGACATGTCGCGGATGCCGCCGAGGCTGCGCAGCAGCTTGTCCATCTCACGGCGCAGCACCTGCGCCTCTTTCTTGCCGCGCCGCTCGAGGGCACCGCTCTGCGCCATCTCGTCGAGCTCGTTCAGGCGCTTGATCGACTGGCGGATGGTCTTGAAATTCGTGAGCATGCCGCCGAGCCAGCGCTGGTTCACGTAGGGCATGCCGCAGCGGGCCGCCTCTTTTTGCACCGCATCGCGCGCCGAGCGCTTGGTGCCCACGAACAGCAGCTTGCCGCCCTGGGAGGCGAGTCCCTTGATGAAGGCCGCGGCCTCGGCGTAGAGCGGCTGCGTCTTCTCGAGGTTGATGATGTGGATCTTGTTGCGTTCGCCGAAAATGAAGGGGGCCATCTTCGGGTTCCAGAAGCGGGTCTGGTGCCCGAAGTGCACGCCCGCCTCCAGCATCTGTCGCATGGACACGCTGGTCATCGATCGATTCTCCTGTGGTCGGGTTGAGCCTCCGCGCATCCCAATCGGCAACCCGGTGGCGTTTCCGCCCCCGGGCACCCGGCCGATTGCGTCGACGCGCGTGCGGGGTTGTTAAAAAAAGCCGCTCTTTATACCATGACGAAGGAATCAAAACCAAGCCCGGCGGCGGTGCGATGAACGTCACGATCAAGACAGCCGAGGAGCAGCGCAAGATGCGCGAGGCGGGCCGCCTCGCGGCCAGCGTGCTCGACATGATCGAGCCGCACGTCGTCGCCGGGACGAGCACCGAGGAGCTCGACCGGCGCTGCCACGACTTCATCGTCGGCGAGCTCGAATCGGTGCCCGCGAACCTGAACTACCGCGGCTTCCCGAAGACCATCTGCACCTCGGTGAACCACGTCGTCTGTCACGGCATCCCCGGAGCGAAGCTCCTGAAGAACGGCGACATCCTCAACATCGACGTGACCGTGATCCATGACGGTTTCCACGGCGACACCAGCCGCATGTACTACGTCGGCGAGCCGTCGATCCTCGCCCGGCGCCTGACCACCGCCTGCTTCGAGGCGATGTGGCGTGGGATCCGCGTGGTACGCCCCGGCGCCCGCCTCGGCGACATCGGCCACGCGATCCAGCAGTATACGGAGAAGGTCGCCAAGTTCTCGGTGGTGCGCGAGTACTGCGGCCACGGCATCGGCCGGGTCTACCACGAGGATCCCCAGGTACTGCACTACGGCAATCCGGGCACGGGCCTCGAACTCGTCGCCGGGATGACCTTCACGATCGAGCCGATGATCAACGCCGGCAAGCGCGAGGTGCGGCTGCTCGACGACGGCTGGACGGTCGTGACCCGCGACCGATCGCTCTCGGCGCAGTGGGAGCACACGATCCTGGTCACGCCAACCGGCTACGAAGTCCTGACGCAGGGCGCCGCCGACTCGGCCGCCGAGGGCGCGCGCGCGACCGAATCCGGTCCCGCGGCCGCAGCCTCGCCGTGAGCGCCGCGGGCCGGACGATCGCCCCCGGCGAGGCCTGGCCCTATCTCGCACTCGCCGCCGAGACGCTCGAGCGCGACGCCTTCTCCATCGACGCATTCCGCCAGGCGCTCGAGCGCGGCGGCGAACTCCTGCGCGAACGCTTCGCCGCCGACGAGGACGTCGCGCCGCTGGTTCGCGACCGGGCGCTGCTGGTGGACGTGGTGCTGCGGGCCGCCTGGAGCGGTCACACCGGCCGCTTCGGCGGGGAACTCGCCCTGGTCGCGGTCGGCGGTTATGGCCGCGGCGAACTGCACCCGTGTTCGGACATCGACATCATGGTGCTGCTGCCGAAGAGCGACGCCGCCGAATGGCAGAACGAGGTCGAACGCTTCCTCACCTTCCTCTGGGACATCGGCCTCGAGGTCGGCCACAGCGTGCGCTCGATCGACGACTGCCAGCGCGAGAGCCTCGCCGACATCAGCGTCGCCACGACGCTGTTCGAGGCGCGCCTGCTCGCCGGGCCGGAGGCGCTGTTCGCGGGCATGCGCCGGGCGCTCGCCCCGGACCGGCTCTGGGCGTCGGCCGAGTTCTTCGAGGCCAAGGTCCGCGAACAGACCGAGCGTCATCACCGCTATTTCGACACCGCCTACAACCTCGAGCCGAACGTGAAGGCGAGCCCCGGGGGGCTGCGCGACATCCAGACCATCGGCTGGGTCGCCAAGCGGCATTTCGGCACCGACACGCTCGACGAGCTGGTCGCACACGGCTTCCTCACGCCCGAGGAGCTGCGCAAGCTCCTCGCCGGCCAGAATTTCCTGTGGAAGGTACGCTTCGGGCTGCACGTGCTCACCGGGCGGCGCGAGGACCGCCTGCTGTTCGACCACCAGATCAAGCTCGCGAGGCTGTTCGGCTACGAGGACGCGAGCTTCACGCTCGCGGTCGAACAGCTGATGCAGAAGTACTACCGCACCGTGATGGACGTGAGCCTGCTGAACGAGATGCTGCTGCAGCTGTTCCGCGAGGCGATCCTCACGCGCAGCGCACCGCCGGTGCCGATCAACGCGCGCTTCCAGGTGCGCAACGACTATCTCGAGGTAACCCATCCGCAGGTGTTCACCCGCCACCCCTCGGCGCTCCTCGAGATGTTCTCGCTGCTGCAGTCCCACCCCGAGGTGCGCGGCGTGCGCGCCGAGACGATCCGTCTGGTCGGCATGCATCTCGGCTCGATCGACGAGGAGTTCCGCCAGAATCCGCGCAACCACCGGCTGTTCATGGAGATCCTGAGCGCACCGCTCGGCGTGACCCACGAGCTGCGCCGCATGAACCTCTACGGCGTGCTCGGCCGCTACA
>JAGWPY010000063.1 GCA_028870275.1 Gammaproteobacteria bacterium
CGACCAGGAACGACAGCGCGGAGCCCCGCTCGCCGAAGATGGAGATGTTCGTCCCCTGCGCCTGCGTCGGGTCGGGCCGCGCGCCCGGCACGAGGGTGATGAGGTCGGTGAAATTGCGGCCGTTCAGCGGCAGCGACTCGATCGTGTGCTGCGAGACGCGGGAGCTGGTGTCGGACCGGGTGACTTCCACGACCGGCGCCACCGCCGACACGACGACCGACTCGGAGACCTTCGCCAGCGACATCGTGAAATCGAGCGTCGTCTGGCGGTGCAGCGCGACTTCGACGTCGTCGCGGCGCTGCATCGTGAAGCCGCTGAGCTCCGCCGTCACGGAGTACACGCCGGGCGGAATGAGCGGAAGGCGATACGTGCCGTCCTCGGCCGTCGTCGTGGTCTCACTCGCGCGCTGGAGCGACGGCCCGGTCAGCGTGATCGTGACGCCCGGCAGCACGCCGCCGCTGGCGTCGCGGATCGTCCCGGCCACCGACCCGGTGATCGCCTGTGCACGGGCCGTGCGGGCCGGTGGCAGCGCCAGCGCCAGCGCGGTCAGCAAAACGAGCAGGCCGGCCTGCCGGCTGCGGCTCGCCCGCACGCGGACACGGATAGGATTTCCCGACGCCGCGAATATCCTTCGCATCGCAATCCTTTCCGCGCTCGCCGCACGCCCTCGGTCGCCGTTGGCACCGCCAATCGACTCCGCGCGCGGTCCGCGCGCGCCGGCACTCCCACCGGCATGACTGTTTCCACTTCTTCACTGGCGCCGGGGCCCCACCCCCGGCGCGAACTGACGCTGACGCCTCGCCTCGGAGTTCCATGCCCTCGGCTCGGCGTGGCCTTCAGCGAAGTTCTCGTCGCAGGCCTGCCATTCATGCACCGCCGCCGATGCCTCCGGCGACGTTCTCACACGAACCGCGACGTGACGACCTTCACTTCCGTATAGAACCGGACGCCGTCCTTGCCGTGCACGTGCAGATCGCCGAAGAACGATCCCTTCCATCCCGAGAACGAGAAGAACGCCATCGGCACCGGCACGCCGATGTTCACGCCGACCATGCCGGCTTCGACGTCGGACGTGAACTGGCGCGCCGCTGCGCCGCTGCGGGTGAAGATCGACGCCCCGTTGCCCATGGCCGAGTGGTTCACGACGGCGACGGCGTCGGCCAGGCTCTTCGCCCGGATGACCGACAGCACGGGGCCGAAGATCTCCTCGCGCGCGATCCGCATGTCGGGGTTGACGCGATCGAAGATGCTCGCGCCGACGAAGAAGCCATCGTGCGGCACGCTGCGCTGGCGGCCGTCGAGCACGAGCTCGGCCCGCTCCTCGACGCCGGCCTGCAGGTAGGAGAGGACGCGATCGCGCTGCGCCGCGTTGATCAGCGGCCCCATCTCGACGCCCGCCTGATCGCCGGGGCCGATCTGCATGGCGCCCGCGCGGGCGCGCAGCCGGGCCACGAACTCGTCGCCGATCGGATCGACCGCCACCGCGACGCTGCCCGCCATGCAGCGCTGGCCCGTCGAACCGAACGCCGACGACATCACCGACTCGACGACCGCATCGAGATCGGCGTCCGGCATCACGACCATGTGGTTCTTGGCACCGCCGAGCGCCTGCACCCGCTTGCCGCGCGCGGCCGCCCGCGCGTAGACGGCCGACGCCGCCCCCGTCGATCCGACAATCGACACCGCCGCGACCTGCGGATGGTCGATCAGCTGCTCGACCTGCGGCGCCGTGCCGTGCACGAGGCTGACCACCCCGGCCGGCAGGCCGGTCTCGGCGAGCAGCTCGACCAGGCGGGTCGCGGTCAGCGGCACCTTCTCGGACGGCTTCAGGATGAACGTGTTCCCGCAGGCGATGGCCACCGGCAGCATCCAGAGCGGCACCATCGCCGGGAAGTTGAACGGCGTGATGCCGACGCAGACGCCGATCGGCTGGCGGATCGTGTAGGTGTCGACGCCGTTGGCGACGTTCTCGGCGAACTCGCCGAGCTGGAGCGTGCCGATCGAACAGGCGTGCTCGACGACCTCGAGGCCGCGGAACACGTCACCCTCGGCGTCCGGCAGGGTCTTGCCCTGCTCGGCCGACAGGGTCTTGGCGATCCGCGGCATGTGCTCGCGCACCAGGGCCTGGAGCTTCAGCATGATCCGGGCGCGCGCCGCGAGCGGCGTGTTCTTCCAGGACTTGTAGGCGCGCTTGGCGGAGGCGATCGCCGCCTCGATCTCCGCGTCGGTCGCGAACGGCACCCGCGCGAGCACCTCCTGGGTCGCGGGATTGACCACGTCCTGCCACTCGGTGGTCTTGGACTCGACGAACTGGCCGTCGATCAGGAGCTTGACGGTCGCGGCGGGCTTGGCGACCTGGGCCGATGCGGTATTCATGCTGCGGTTCCTCTGAAAAAAATGTGCGTGTCAGGCCCCGGCGGGGCGTTCGGTGAGCGTGCGGGCGATCAGCATCCGCTGGATCTCGCTGGTACCCTCGTAGATCTGCGTGATGCGCGCATCGCGATAGAGACGTTCGACGGCATAGTCCTCGAGGTAGCCATAGCCGCCGTGGATCTGGATCGCGTGCGAGCACACCCGTTCGGCCGTTTCCGACGCGTACAGTTTCGCTTGACTGGCCTCGGTGAGGCAAGGGAGACCGGCGCTGCGCAGCCGCGCCGCGTGATGGGTCAGCAGGCGCGCGGCGCTTATTCCCGTGTGCATGTCGGCGAGCATGTCGGCGACGCTGCCGAACTCGGCGATCGCCCGGCCGAACTGGCGGCGCGACTTCGCATAGGCGAGCGCCAGATCGAAGGCCGCGCGGGCGATGCCGATCGCCTGGGCCGCGATACCGATGCGTCCGCCCTCGAGGTTCGAGAGCGCGATCTTGAGCCCCTGGCCGCGCTCGCCGAGCAGCGCGTCGGCGCCGACCCGGCAGTCGGCGAGCGTGATCGCACAGGTATCGGAGCCGCGGATGCCGAGCTTCTTCTCCGGCGGGCCGACCACGAATCCCGGCGTGTCGGTCGGCACGACGAAGGCCGACAGGCCCTTCTTTCCCTTGTCCGGATCGGTGACCGCGAACACGATCGCGACCTTGGCACGCTTGCCGTTGGTCACGAACTGTTTCGAGCCGTTCAGCACCCAGCCGCCGCCGTCCTGCACCGCGCGGGTGCGCAGCGCGTTCGCCTCCGAGCCGGCCTGGGGTTCGGTCAGGCAGAAACAGCCGATCTTGCGCCCCTGGGCGAGGTCGAAGAGATAGCGCCGCTTCTGCTCCTCGGTACCTACTTTCAGGATCGGTCCGCAGCCGACCGAGTTGTGCACACTCATCAGCGCCGCGGTCGCGGCGCAACCGGCCGCGACCTCCTCGACGGCGAGCGCGTAGGCGACGTAGTCGGTGTAGGAGCCGCCCCATTCCTCCGGTACGACCATGCCGAGCAGGCCGAGTTCGCCGAGCTTGGCGACGGCCGACTCGTCGATCCAGCCTTTGCGGTCCCATTCGGCCGCGTAAGGCTTCAGCTCCGCCTCGGCGAATTCGCGGGCGGTGTCGCGGATCAGCAGCTGCTGTTCGCTGTAGAGCGTTCCTGATGCATCCATGGGTCTGACCTGGGCAAGCGCCCGTCGGTCGGGGCGTCGGATGGCGGGAATTATAGGGGCGCATCACCGCGCTCCAAGTGCCCAAAAGGCGCAGTGACGGTGCGCGAAAATGCCACACCGCCCGCCGCGGGCGTGGCGCCGGCCGGCGCGGGCGTTTATGCTCCGCGCTCCTGCCCTGCACCATCCATCAAGCGAGGATCGATGCGACGGACCGGCCTTGCCGCCTGCCTGATGCTGTTCGTGTTCCTCGGCGCCCGCGCCGCGCGCGCCGGCGTGGTCGATGCGCCCGGCGCGGATCTCGAGATCTCCCTGATCACCTACGGCCCGGGCCGCATCTACTGGGAACGCTTCGGTCACGACGCGCTGCAGGTGCGCGATCGCCTCTCCGGCCAGTCGGTGGACTTCAACTACGGAGTGTTCGACTTCGACGAGCGCGGATTCTTCTGGAACTTCGCGCGCGGCTACATGCATTACATGATCGACGTCGAGCGCTCCGATCTCGACGAGGCCGATTACGTCGCCTCCGGCCGCTCGGTGGTGCGCCAGCGGCTCGCTCTGACCCCCGCGCAGGCGGTGAGCCTGCGCGCCTTCCTGCTGTGGAACCTGCGCCCCGAGAACGCGATCTACAATTACGACTACCTGACCGACAACTGCACGACCAGAGTACGCGATGCGCTCGACAAGGTCCTCGGCGGCGCGCTGCGGCGCAGCCTCGCGGCCCGCCCCGGCGGCATGACCTATCGTCAACAGATCGACCGGCTGATGAGCCCTGAGCCCGGGCTCATGCTCGCCATGGACATGGGTCTCGGCCCGGCGGCGGATCGACCGTTGAGCGCCTGGCAGGAGAGCTTCCTGCCGATGGTGCTCGAGCAGGACCTGCGTGGCGTCAAGGTGAGCGATGGGCACGGCGGCCGGACGCCGCTGGTGAGCGCCGAGCAGCGGCTCGCGGTCTCCCGCATCGGCGCGCCGCCCGCCCGCCCGCCCGCGCTCTTCTGGCCGCTCGGGCTCGTCGGGACCGGCTTCGCGATCCTGCTGCTCGCGACGCGGCGGCGCCTGCCGCGAGTGCACGGCGTGCTCGCCATCGCCTACGTGGCGGCGGCCGGATTCGTCGGCCTGGTGCTCGCCGCATTGTGGGGGCTCACGCAGCATCACGCGGCCTGGGAGAATGCCAATCTCCTGGTGTTCAATCCGCTCGCGTTCTGGCTGCCGGCCGCCGTGTGGCGGCGAGCACGAGGCGGGGCCGAGGCCTCGGTCGGCCGCGGCGCGCGCCGGGTGATTGGCCTGCAACTCGTCACCGCGGCGATCGCGGTACTGCTGCACGGCCTGCCCTTGACGGTCCAGCAGAATCAACCCTGGCTCGCGTTGGCGATTCCCATATGGCTCGCGATCGCGCTGGACCTTCGTCCCTCGCCGCCGCATTCGTGAAGGAGATGCGCCCATGAGCGTCAAATCGACCGAGGCCACGATGGCCGTTTTTCTCGACCTGGAGAACGTCGCGCTCGGTGCCCGCGACGCCAAGTACGGGAGCTTCGACGTCGAGCGGGTGCTCGAACGACTGCTGCTCAAGGGTCATATCGTCGTCAAGAAGGCGTATTGCGACTTCGAGCGCTACAAGGAGTTCAAGCGCAGCCTGCATGAAACGGCGTTCGAGCTGATCGAGATCCCGCATCTGCGTCAGTCCGGCAAGAACTCGGCCGACATCCGCATGGTCGTCGACGCGCTCGACCTGTGTTACACCAAGGGTCACGTCGACACCTTCGTGATCCTGAGCGGCGACTCGGATTTCTCGCCGCTGGTGAGCAAGCTGCGGGAGAACGCCAAGACCGTGATCGGCGTCGGTGTGAAGAACTCGACCTCGGACCTGTTCGTGAACAACTGCGACGAGTTCATCTATTACGACGATCTGGTGCGCAAGGACGCGAACAAGCCCCGCCGCCGCGCGGCCGCGGCCCGACCCGCGACGGCGCCGGCGGGCGAACCGAAGGCCGATGCGGAGAACAAGGGTCCCGACGTCGCCGACGCGCTCGACCTGGTGGTCGAGACGTTCGAGGCGGTCGCCGAGGAACGCGGCGAGAGCGAACCGATCTGGGGCTCGATGATCAAACAGGCGATCAAGCGGCGCCATCCGGGTTTCAACGAGCGAGCCTACGGCTTCCGCTCATTCAACGACCTGCTCGCCGAGGCGCAGAATCGTGGTCTGCTGAGCTTGGCTGCGGACGAAAAATCCGGGGGCTACACGGTTCGCGTCGCCGACCGCCGCGCTTGAATCGGCCCGCGTCCACCCTCAGATAGGCGAGAGTGACATGGACGGGGAGCGTGCAGAGCAATATGGACGCCTATCGACTCGGAGCCTCGATGTGGGCGGAGGCCTGCGCCCGGCTCGATGAAGCCGAGCGACGCCACCGGCAGTTCTTCGAGCTGCTCGGCGGCGCCGCCCGTCCCGCCTGGGAACCCCCGGCCGACGTGTTCGCCGAAGGTGCCGATTGGCACATCCGGATCGCGCTCCCCGGCGCGCATGGCGAGCAGGTCGAAGTGCGGCTCGGCGACTCAGGCGTGCAGATCGAGGCCCTGGTGCCGCCGCCTCGGGTCGGCTCGAGAGCCCAGGTATGGCGGCTGGAGCTGCCCTACGGGCGCATGTGGCGGCGCATCGACCTGCCGCCCGGTCGCTATCGACTGATCGAACGGCGCCTCGAGCACGGCTGCCTGTACCTGCGTCTGCAGGGAGTGCCGACACCATGAACGTCGAATCGCCGATTCCCTCCGCCGGCGAGCACGGTCACGAGGACGTGTTGATCGTCCTGCCGGTGCGCAATCTGGTGCTGTTCCCGGGCATCGTGCTGCCGGTGACGCTCGGCCGCAGCCGCTCGCTCGCCGCCGCGCAGGAGGCGGTGCGCACCCAACGGCGTATCGGCCTCCTCCTGCAGAAGGACCCGCAGGTCGACGACCCGGGACCCGAGGACCTGCACGCGATCGGCACCGCGGCCTCGATCGTGCGCTTCGTGACCGGAGCCGACGGCACTCATCATCTGATCTGCCAGGGCGAGGAGCGATTCACCGCGCTGGACTACGTGAGCCGGGACCCGTTCCTGGTCGCACGCATCGAGACGCATCGCGACGCCGCGGTGCTCACGCCGGAGATCGAGGCACGCGGACTCACGCTGCGCGAGCGCGCCGCCGAGGCCGTGCAACTCCTGCCGCAGGCGCCCGGAGAACTGCTGAACGCGATCCGCGCGATCGAATCGATCCCGGCACTCGCCGACATGGTCGCGAGCTTCATGGACCTGGGCGCGGCCGAGAAACAGGAGCTGCTCGCGACTTTCGACCTGAAGGCCCGTCTCGACCGTCTGCTCGAGCTGCTCGGACGACGGCTCGAGGTGCTGCGCGTCGCCCGGGAAATCGACGAACGCGCCCGCGAAGCGTTCGACGAGCGACAGAAGGAGGCCGTGCTGCGGGAGCGTTTGCGCCAGATCCAGAAGGAGCTCGGCGAGAGCGACGGCGGCGCCGCCGAGATCGAGCCGCTGCGCCGCGCGATCGAGGAGTCCGGCATGCCGGCCGAGGTCGCCGAACAGGCGCGCCGCGAACTCTCGCGGCTGGAACGAATGTCGGATGCCTCGGCCGAGTACTCGATGGTGCGCAGCTACCTCGACTGGCTGGTCGCCATGCCCTGGGCGAAGCTGGATCCCGAACAGCTGGACATCGAGCGCGCCCGGGCGATCCTCGACGAGGACCATTTCGGGCTCGACAAGGTCAAGCGCCGGATCCTCGAATTCCTCGCCGTGCGCAAACTGAATCCCGCCGGCCGCAGCCCGATCCTGTGCTTCGTCGGCCCGCCGGGCGTCGGCAAGACCTCGCTCGGCCAGAGCATCGCCCGCGCGATCGGCCTGAAATTCGGCCGCGTGAGCTTAGGGGGCGTACACGACGAGGCCGAGATCCGCGGCCACCGGCGCACCTATGTGGGCGCCCTGCCCGGCCACATCGCACAGGCCGTACGCAAGGCCGGCACGCGCAACCCCGTGCTGATGCTCGACGAGGTCGACAAGCTGTCGGCCAGCCATCAGGGAGACCCGTTCTCGGCGCTGCTCGAGGTGCTCGATCCGGAACAGAACGGCAGCTTCCGGGACAACTACCTCGCCGTGCCCTTCGACCTCTCGAAGGTGCTGTTCATCGGTACCGCCAATGTGCTCGATGCGATCCCGGGACCGCTGCGCGACCGCATGGAGATCATCGAGCTCGCGGGCTACACCGAGGAGGAGAAACTGCAGATCGCCCGGCGCCACCTGCTCCCGCGACAGCTCGCGGCGAACGGGCTGCGCGACGGACAGGTCGTCGTGAGCGACGAGGCGCTGCGCCGCGTGATCGGCGACTACACGCGCGAG
>JAGWPY010000064.1 GCA_028870275.1 Gammaproteobacteria bacterium
AACCGCTCGAGGGCGTCGATCTCGGCGGGCTGCGGCAGCACGTTGCAGGTATAGGTCACCAGAAATTGCGCGGCAGCGATCGCCTCGCCGTCGCGGTAGTCCTCGCCAACGCGAGTGCGGATCCGGGGATGCTCGCCGAGGAGCTTGAGCAGCTCCACACGGGCGTAATCCATGTCGTGGTAGAGCCCGCCACACACGAGGTAGGCGTTGATCGGTCCGCTGGTCATCGGTGAAAGACGCGCACGCGTCCCGTCACGCGTCCGCTGCGCAGCTCACAGCTGCACGCGCTTGGTGAAGCCGTTGTCGGCGATCACGTTGGCGCCGGTGATCAGGCTCGCGGCGGGGCTCGCCACGAAGACGACCACGCGGGCGATCTCCTCGACGCTGCCCATCCGGCCGCAGGGGATCTGCTTGAGCGCCCACTCGTAGAACTTCGGCTGCGTGCCCTTGATCATCTCCCAGGCGCCGCCCTCGAAGTAGATCGGACCGGGCGAGACCGCGTTGACCCGCACGCCCTTCTTGCCGACGAACTGGGAGAGCTGTTTGGAATAGGTCACGAGGCCCGCCTTGATCGCGTTGTAGGCCATGGGCGCCGCGAACGTCTCGACCGCGTTGGTCGAACCGATGATCACGATCGAGCCGCTGCCCGATTTCTCCAGGTGCGGCATGAGCGTCTCGCAGCCGCGCACCGTGTGCAGCATGTCGACCTCGAAATTGCGCACCCAGTTCTTCTCGCTGTCCATCCCGCCGCCGGCGCTCACGCCGGGGATGAACACGTCGCAACCGCCGAGCGCCGCGACGGTGCGCTCCAACCAGGCCTTGTAGCCTTCCCCGTCGCGCACGTTGACCGCCTCGCCGATCACCTGCTGTCCCGGACGCTGCAGCGCCTCAACCGCGGAGGCGACTTCCTCGGCGGTGCGCGCGCAAAAGCCCACGTCGGCGCCCTCGGCGAGCAGCAATTCGACGATGCCGCGACCGATGCCCTTGGTCGCCCCGGTGACGATCGCTTTCTTGCCCCGTAGTCCGAGATCCATCGCGCTGTCCTCTGTAGATGCAGATGTGCGGGAGCGCAGAGGCCCGCCGAGGCGGGCCTGCCTGCGATCCGGATGCGGCGATTATAGGTCGACGCCGCGCCAAAAACAAACAGTCTTGACTGTTTTTTTCAGATCACTGGGCCACCAGGCCGTTGTCGATCAGGATCTCGGCGGCATTGACGAACCGCGACTCGTCCGAGGCGAGATAGAGCACCAGGTGCGCGACGTCCTCGGGCTTGCCGAGTCCGACCGGGGTCTGGTCGTAGGCCGACATCTGCATGCCGAGCTCGGCGGTGGCCTTGACCACCATCGGCGTCTCGATCGCGCCCGCGTGGATCGAATTGCAGCGGATCGCATACTTGTTCATCTGGCAGTGAACGGCGATCGACTTGGTCATCGAGCGCACCGCGCCCTTGGCAGCCGAGTAGGCGTAGAACACCGGATAGCCCAGGTGGGTCGCGGTCGAGCACATGTTCACGATGGACCCGCCGCCGGAGTCCTTCATCAGCGGGATGCCGTACTTGCAGGCGAGGAACACGCTGTCGGTCATGACCCGCAGGTGTTTCTGGAAATCGCCGAGACTGGCCGATTCGGGGGTGCCGATCACGACCATGCCGGCGTTGTTGACCAGCACGTGCAGAGCGCCGAAGCGCCGGCGGATCTCCGCGTAGACCTCCTGCCAGCGCGCTTCGCTCGCGACGTCCTGGACCATGAAGAAGGCGGCGCCCGGATGCGCGGCGTTGATCTCGCTCTCCAGCGCCCGTCCCGCGGCCTCGTTGACGTCGGTGATCACGACGCGCGCGCCTTCGGCGGCGAGCAGCGTCGCGTCAGCCTTGCCGAGACCCGAGGCGGCACCCGTCACCAGGGCGACTTTCCCACTGACCCGTCCCATGCGCGTTCTCCCCATTGTCCTGTGCGTCGATCGAGCGCCTGACGGTACCAGTCAATTCATCCGGTTTCAATCACCCTTGACTTTTTCAAGCAGCCACGACATCGTGTCGGCCGATGGCCATACCTCCGCACGAGAGTCCCGCGCACGACCCGCTGTCGATCGGCAGCGGCTGGCAGGCACAAAAGAGCGCCTCGACCCGCACCCAGATCATCGAGGCGGCGATCACCTGCCTGGTCGAACTCGGCTACGGCCGTACGACCACGACCGAGATCGCCAAGAAGGCCGGCCTGTCGCGCGGCGCGATGTTGCACCACTTTCCCTCGAAGATGGACATCATCCGCGCCGCGGTCGAATACCTTCACGCCAAGCGCCTGCGCGCGTTCCGCAAGGCCATGGCCAAGGAGCCCACGGACGGCGACCACGTCCGCCTCGGCATCGAGGGCTACTGGTCGCACGTGAAGCACCCCTGGTTCGTCGCGTTCTTCGAGATCGCGGTGGCGGCGCGCACCGACAAGGAGCTCGCCGCGATCCTCTTTCCGGCGCAGGAAGCCTTCGAGCGCGAGTGGTACGAGACCAGTCTCGAACTGTTCCCGGAGTGGAAGCGCAAGGGCGAGAAGTTCATGCTCGGCTTCGATCTGACGCGCTACGTGATCGAGGGCATGGGGATCAGCTTCCTCACGCACAAGGAGACCGAGCGCGACAAGCGGGTGCTGCGCTACCTCGAATCGAAGCTCAAGGAGCTCGCGGACGAGGATCGCTGAGCGGCCCCGCTCAGCTCTTCCAGTCGAGCATGTGCAGGTCCATCTCGCCCTCGACGCAGGCGAGGATCGGCGGCACCAGGTCGTGGTGCGAGGGGCTCTGCATGTGCGCCTGGAACGCGGCCTCGTCGGCGAAACGGCCGTAGACCACGTAGGTGCGCTCCTTGGTGCGGCTCTTCAGCACGTCGTAGACGATCATGCCCGGCTCGCCGGTGTGCGTGAGGCCCGAGAGCTCCTTCTGGAGCCGCTCGAACTCGGCCTCCTGGCCGCTCTTGATGACCAGGGTTGCGATGAACGTCGTCGACATGGCGGTCTCGTCTCCTAAGGGTTGATACAGAAGTCGAACGCGACGCGCCTCACAGCGCGTCGAAGTATTCCCGTTCCCAGGTGCCGTCGAGACAGGCGGCGATCTTCGGCGCGATCTCGGCGAGAACCTTGGAATTCATGTGCCGATGCTCAGCGGCCTCGTCGCGGAAGCTCTCCAGGACGGCGAAACGGTGCGGTTCGCGCAGCCTGAAGAACTCATAGAGCAACGTGTCCGGCTCGTTCGCGCGCACGTAGTCCTGCAGCGCGCGGCAATGGCGCACGAAATCCGCCTCGTGTTCGCTCTTGCAGGTCATTCTGGCGATGAAGGTGATCTTGGACATCTCGGCGCTCACTCCCTAGGGGTCGAACGATGGAGCGCGCCATACCGCCGGCGCGCAAGGCGATGCTACCATTCCGCGGCGCCATCGATCACCGAGGAGCCCCGCGCGATGCCGAACCGCACGACGATCTCGATCCCGCTCGCCGAGATTCCCGAAGGACGCATGCTCGCCCGCAGCGCCGGCGGGCGCGAGATCATGGTCTGCCGCACCAAGGACGGGGTCTTCGCGGTCGACGACATCTGTTCTCACGCCTATGCCCGCCTCAGCGAGGGGCGGCTGCGCGGTTTCCGGGCGATCTGCCCGCTGCACGGCGCGGCCTTCGACGTGCGCACCGGCGCGGTGCTCGGCGCACCCGCGACCCGGCCGATCGAGTGTTTCACGGTCAGCTGCGACGCCACGCATGCGACGATCACCGTGACCGACGCGCCGGAGCTGCCGACCACGCCGCCGCCGATGCCCTGAGCGCCGGCACCGCTCGCCGCATCCACCGGCGCATCGCCCGCCACTGCCGCGAACTCACGCTCCGCCGCCGCCGCGCTGATCGAAGCGCCGGCCGACCATCGCCGAGGCGATGTTCACCTTCTGGATGTCGATCGCGCCGCCCGCGATGCCCCAGCCCCAGGCGTCGCGCAGGCGCCGCTCCATCGGATACTCGCGCGAGTAGCCGTAGCCGCCCATCAGCTGGACGGCATGTCCGGCGACCTCGCGGGCGATCTCGTTCGCGAAACACTTCGCGACCGAGGACTCCAGCACGTTCGGCAGTCCGCCCTCGGCGTTGCAGGCCGCGCGCCAGATCAGCAGGCGGGCCGCATCGACGCGGATGCGCATTTCCGCCAGACGCATCTGCACCGCCTGGAACTCGACGATCGGCTTGCCGAACTGGCGCCGCTCCTGGACATAGGAGAGCACGTCCTCGAGCGCGCCGCTCGCCTGGCCGAGCGCCATGGTGGCGTTGCCGCAGCGTTCGAGGTCGAAGGCCTCCATGAGCTTCTTGAAGCCGCCGGCGGGCACGATCACGTTCGAGACGGGCACGCGGCAGCGGTCGAAGTACAGGTCCGAGGACGGCACGCCCCGAAAGCCCATCAGATGTTCGCGCTGACCGAACGAAAGCCCCGGCGTGCCCTTCTCGACGTAGACCGCGCCGATCCCCTTGGCGCCGGGCGCATCCGACATCCGGCAGTAGACCACGTAGCCGTCGGCGTGGCCGCCACCGGAACACCAGCGCTTGGCCCCGTCGATCACCACCTCCCCGCCCGACACCTCGGCGCGGGTCGTGAGGTCCGTGAGCGCCGAGCCCGCGGCCGGCTCCGACATCGCGATCGCGACCACGATCTCGCCGCGGCAGACGCGCGGCACGACACGCCGGCGAAGGTCCTCGCCGGCGAACTCGCAGATCGCGCGCACCGGGCCCACGCAGGACTCGAACACCGGAAAGGCGACCGCCGAGGAGATCTTGGCGAACTCCTCGAGCACGATCAGCGCCTCGAGGTTACCGAGCCCCAGACCGCCGAGGCTCTCCGGCACGTTGATGCCGAGGAATCCCTGGCCCGCATATTCGGCGATCAGTTCGCGGCTCGGCGGCTCGCCGCTCTGCTCGATCTGCGCCGCGATCGGCGGCAGTCGCTTGCGCGCATAGTCGCGGGCCGCCGCCTGCAGCGCGCGCTGTTCCTCGTTCAGATTGAAATCCACCGGACACCTCGCATCGCAAGTCGCGGTAGGCGCGCGATCGCACCGCCGCGAGCGTGTACACTGCGGCGCATGCCGCACCAAAGCGAACAAACCGACGAAACCATGGAAACGCCGGCGGTGCTCGCCGGGATCCGCGTACTCGATTTCGGCCGATACGTGGCCGGCCCGTATTGCGCGACGCTGCTCGGTTTTCTCGGCGCCGAGGTGATTCGCGTCGAGCGCCGCGAGGGCGGCGAGGACCGGTACATCGCGCCGGTCGCCGAGGGCGGCGAAGGCGGCGTGTTCTTCCAGACCGCCTGCGGCAAGAAATCGATCACCCTCGATCCGGGCCGGCCCGGCGCACGGGCACTGATCGAGCGCCTGGTCGCGACCGCCGACGTCGTGGTGGCGAATCTGCCGGCCGCGCAGATGCACAAGATGGGCATCGACTATCCCGCCCTGAAGGCCGTGAAGCCCGACGTGATTCTAACCACGCTGACCGCCTTCGGGGATCACGGCCCCTACGCCGCCCGCGGCGGATTCGACGGCGTGGGTCAGGCCATGTCCGGCGCGATGTACATCACCGGCGTGCCGGGCTCGCCGGTGAAGGCCGCGGCGCCCTACGTGGACTTCGGCACCGCGGTGCTCGCGGCGCTCGGCACGCTCGCCGCGCTCCTGCACCGCGAGCGCACCGGCGAGGGTCAGGAGGTCAAGGGCACCCTGCTCGGTACCGCGCTCGCCGTATTCGGTTCGCACCTCGCCGAGCAGGGGGCGACCGGCATCAACCGCGTCGGCACCGGCAACCGCGTCCAGACCTCGGCACCCTCCTCGGTGTTCGCGACCCGTGACGGACACCTGCTCACCCATGTGGTCGGCAATGGCCTGTTCCGCCGCTGGGCAAGACTGATGGGCGAGGAGTCGCGCTGGATGCAGGACCCGCAGTTGCAGAGCGACCAGGCGCGCGGCGATCACGCCGAGGCGATCATCGAGCGCATGAGCGCCTGGTGCGCCGAGCGCAGCACCGCCGAAGCGCTCGCGGCACTCGAGGCCGCGGGCCTGCCCGCAGGTCCTGTCTACACGCCACAACAGGCGCTCGACGACCCGCAAGTCGCCGCGATGGGCTTCCTGAGCGCCATCGCCGATTATCCGGGCCTGCGCCGAGCGGTTCCGGTGTCGGGTCTGCCGGTGAGTCTCGGCCGCACGCCCGGCCGCGCACCCACCGCGCCGCCTCGTCTGGGCGAACACACCGATGCACTGTTGCGCGAGCTCGGCTACGACGAAGCCGAGATCGACAGGCTGCGCGCCGACGCGGTGATCTGAACGCGGCGCGCCGCCCGATCGGACCGATCGGGCGAGCGCCGGATCGCGAGGCATGCGCCGGTCCCATCCGGGACCGGCGCATGCGTCTCCCGCTCTATCGGCCAAACTTGTAGCCGACCTCGCCGCCGATGAAGCGCGGCTCGCCGTAGAACGACCAGATCCACAGCGGATCGACGTTCTGCGCAGACTCGACGTACAGCTTGTTGGTCAGGTTGCGGCCGTACAGGCGCACGTACCAGCGATCGTCCGGACCCTGATAGGTGATCGATGCGCCGAGCAGAGCGCGCGCATCCGCGTAGGTCTGGGTGAACGGCTGGTACGGTGCGGCGATCGAATAGGTGTCGAGGTTCTTCGAGACGTAGTTGTCGTTCAGATCGAACACCAGGTGGTGCCCGTCGGTGCCCGGAACCGCCATGGTGTAGTTCAGGTCCACGGTCGCGGTGACCGCCGGGCAACGATTGACCGGCAGACCCGAGAGGTCCACGGTGTGACCGGTCGAGTCGAGCGTCACGAAGCTGCCGTACTCGCAGTGCTGGAAGCTGAACGGCACGTGCAGCAGCAGCCCGTCCGCGAGCTCGGCGGTGAGCTCGTTCTCGATGCCGTAGGCCTTCATGGTCGCGGCGTTCTTGAACAGCGTCTCCTCGCCCGCCTGCCCGTTCAGGTTCGTGATCGGAACCACGACCTGGCGGATCAGGTCCGTGTACTTCACGTAGAACAGCGCTTCGTTCAGGCGCAGGCGGTGGTCGAACCACTCGCTCTTGATGCCGGTCTCGAACGAGTCGGCCTTCTCGGGGTTGGTGGGCGCCTTCTCGGCGGCGCTGATCGGCGTACCGCCGGTGCCGACCTGGTCGTTGTAGCCACCGGCCTTGAAGCCGTGCGAGAAGTTCACGTAGCCGAACAGATCCGGATCGAATTTATGCGAGAGCGTCACCCGGTAGGTCGGCTGGGTCCACGAATGGCTGTCGGTCACGACGCCGAACGGATAGGCGGCGAAGTTGCCCGCGTTCATGAGACCGCCGAGCTGATTGTAGGTGAACGACGGCACGAACGCCCCGGTCGGCGACGGCAGCTGCTGGACGAACACCTGCTGGCGGCCGATCCAGTCCTTCGAGTCCTTGGTGATGCGCGCGCCGACGGTCAGCGTGGTCGCGTCGGTGAACTTGTAGTTCGTCTCACCGTACAGAGCCTCGGACTTCTCGGTCTGCGCGTTGCACAGCACCTGCGGGTTGTTGTTGTAGCCGCCGGGCTGCGCGCCCGGGGGCGTCGGCACGCCGAACAGATCGTAGATGCCGAGGATCTGCGAGACGCAGAACTTGGTGTTGTCGTGCTGGTAGAAGGCGCCGGCCACGTAATTCCAGTTGCCGATCTGTTTCGAGGTGAAGCGCGCCTCCTCCTGCCAGGTCTTGCGACGGTCGGAACGGTTCGCGTCGAACACCGACAGGGGACCGACCACACCGGTGTAGTCCGAGGGCAGCGAGGAGTCCTGGGAGCGATAGCCCTGCACCCAGGTGAGCGTGCCGTAGTCGGTCTTCCAATCGATGTTCAGGTGCTCACCGCTCGCATCGACGCGGTGGCCGTTCTGCTCGTCGACCAGGTAGCCGCTGCGGCCGTCGACGCCGGCATTGCCGAGCGGATTGTTGCCGGTGTAGCCGGGAAGGCCGAGCAGCGCGAACACGAAATACGGCGTGCTCGAGCCCGGCAGGGAGTTGGTCGGCGTGGTGTTCACCGCACCCGGGGTCTGCGAGCGGTCGGTGAGCATCTCGTAGGTGAACAGCGCGCGGAAACTGTCGCTCGGCTCCCAGAGGAGCTTCGCGCGACCGGTGAACACGTTCGTGCCGCCGACCGACTGGCCGTTGCCGTGGTAGGTCACGCCGCCGATCGTGTCGCTCGCGCCATTGCGCATCCAGCCGTCCTCGCGGTCCTCGCTCGCGACCACACGCATGGCGAGCTGGTGCGAGATCAGCGGAATGTTGAGCGCGCCGTGGGCGTTGTAGGAGTTGAAGCTCCCGAAGCCCATCTGCGTGTCGAAGGAGGTCTCGTCGAGCACCGGGGGCTTGGTCTTGACGACCACCGCGCCGCCCGTGGTGTTCTTGCCGAACAGCGTGCCCTGCGGACCGCGCAGCACCTCGACCTCCTGCACGTCGAACGGATCGAGCAGCTGGGTCTGGGTGCTCGGCATCACGAAATCGTCGATCAGCACCGCGACCGGGGCCTCGTTGTAGACGATGATGTCGGTGTTGCCGACGCCGCGCATCGCGAACGAGGCGGCGTTGAACCCGTTGATCTTGTTGGCCGAGAAGTTCGGCACCATCATCGCCAGATCCTGCAGCGTGCGCGGCTCGAGTTGCGCGATCACGTTCGCATCGACCGCGGTCACCGCGATCGGCGTGGTCTGCAGGTTCGTGGTGCGCCGCTGCGCCGTCACGACGATCTCCGCCAGACCCTGATCGGCGGACGCTCCCGCCTTGGCGTTCTGCGCCTGGGCGACGCCGGCGAGACCGCCGAGCGCCGCCACCGCGCCGGTCAGCGCGCAGGTCGCGCGCATCGCCGACGACCGCTTCTTCCGATGAGCATTCTTCATTTGGACAACCCCCCCGAGATGTGTCATATCAAACCGTTAGAGATCGTTCTCGCGTGCCCCGCCCCGCCTGAAGGGTCTTGAGACCCCCATCCGGCTTCCCGCCGGATACCCGCGCGCGGCCGCTCGATGGCATTGATTCGTAGCTGCGTGGAACATACCCGCCACACTTCAAAAAAACAAGCGTGACTGTTTTTTTCAGATTCAAGGACCCAAATCAGGCCTTGTGGGCCTCCAAAACCGCGTTTTGCGATCCTACCGGCCGGGAGCCAGGCCGTCGGCGCGGCGCCGCGGGACGGGTCGTTGTAAACATGCAAACAAAAGGCGGCGATCCTTTCGGACCGCCGCCCATGAAGACCGCACTCCTCTATAGGAGTGCGGGCGGATGGCTCACTCGAAATGCAGATCCGCGGTGATGCCGAAGGAACGCGGCGGACCGTAGTTGGTGAAATTCCACAGGCCGGCGACCGGTAGCGCCGCGACCCGATAGACCTTGTCGGTCGCGTTCTCCACCCAGGGCGTGAAGCTCCAGTTGCCATCGGCGCTCTGGTAGGTCGCCGAGAGGTTCAGGAGCAGCCGGCTCTGCATCTGCGTGTTGGGACCGTTGTAGACGTCGGTCTCCGCGGTGCCCTGGTAGTTCCCATCCGCGCGTACCGACCAGCGCGACATATTGCTGAACGGCAGGTGGTAGGTGAGCGCCAGATCGGCCTTCCAGGTCGGGGAGAAGGTGACCCGGTACTGCGTGAGCTGCGTGGAGGGCCCTGCGGGGATGTGCAGCAGGTCCGGGATCGCGCCCGACAGGTACACGTGGTGCAGGTAGTTGACCGAAGCATCGACGCGCAGCGAGTCGGTCGCCAGCCAGTTGCTCTCGAGGTCGAGTCCGGTGGCGCGCGACTCGCCGGTGTTGACCGTCACCGTTTCCTGCTGACCCGTGCCGTCGGAGGCCGTGTAGGCCGCGACCACCGCCTGCTGCAGGTTCTTGTAGGTCGTGACGTAGGCGGCGGCATTGAAGCGCAGCGTGTCGCCGAGCCAATCGGACTTGTACCCCAGCTCGAGGCTGCCGTTGGTCTCGGGGTTGTACTTGCAGCGGGCCACGGTCGCACAGGTCTCCGAGAAGCCGCCCGACAGGAAGCCGGTCGCGTAGCTGAGGTAAGCGAGCTGCGAGGAAGTCGGCTTGTAGTTCAGCACGGTGCGGAACGTGGTCTTCGACCAGCTGCCCTCGGTATTGACCACGGTGCCGAACGCGGTCAGCGGCAAGGGCGCGAACACGCCGCCATTGAACGCCCCCGGGGCGATTCCCGCGCGGCTGATGAAGTTCGAGTGCGAGTCGAAGCACTGACCATTGACGTTCTCGACGTTGTCGGCCGCCGTGAGCGCCGTGCAGGGTCCGCCGCCGTCGACGAAGCGCAGGAACTTCTTGTGGTCCTGACTGAAGCGCACTCCGCCGGTGAAGCTCCACTGCTTGTTGAACTTGAACGTGCCGTCCCAGTACAGAGCATCCTGATGGCGCGTCTGCTGCGTGCCCTGGAACTGGTAATCGTTCAGCGCCTCGGTGTTGAGGCTCACATAGCCCTGAGGAGTCACGAAGGTCCCGGTGGTCGGGTCCTGCACCGGGATCAGCGCGGTGAGACCGACCGAGTAGTACGCCAGGAAGTCGAACGAGTCATGGATGTAGTTGGCGCCAGCGATGAAATTGAACGGGCCCTTGAAGTTCGATGCGAAACGGAACTCCTGCTCGAAGGTGTGCCGGTCCGTGTTACGCATCGAATCGAACAGCGTCGTGAACGATTCGCCGGTGTAGGTGCTCGGCAGACGCGAGATCTCGTCGCGGTATCCGCTGATCGACTTGAACTGGCCGAAAGGCGCATCGTAGGTCTGCGTCAGGTAGAGACCGTGGTCGTCGACCCGATGGCCTTCCTGCATGCGGATGATGCTGTTGTTGGTGATCAGGGTCGAGAACACGTTGGTCTGCCCCGCCTGCTGGATGCCCGGGAATCCGAGCAGCGGCAGTAGATCCGTCGGCTGGCTCTCGTTCACGCCCGGGGGGGAACCCGAGCGGTCATGCACCACCTCGCCGATCAGATAGGCGGTGTAGTTGTCGGTCGGCTTCCAGAGGAGCTTCGCCTTGGCCGCGAGCACGTCGCGTCCGCCCAGGCGCTCGCCGGTGCCGGTCGTCTGCGCGTTCACGCCCGGCGGCAGAGGCGTGCCCTGCGGTATGCCGAACAGTCCCCAGAGCGGCACGTTGTTCGGGAAGGTCGCCGTGTGCTTGTCGTCGGTGTAGTAGCCCGCATCGTAGTCGTAGATCGCCGCCAGACGGAACGCGAGCGTGTGGCTGATCGGCACGTTGAAGGCCGTCTTCAGGCTGGCGATGCCGGCGCCGTTGCCGTACTGGCCGTAGGTCGCTTCGCTGTCCTCGTAGTATTTGCCGAGCTCCGGCTTCTTGGTGATGATCGAGATCACGCCGCCGGTCGCGTTGGCGCCGAACAGCGTGCCCTGCGGCCCCCGGTACACCTCCACCTGCTGGGTGTCGAACAGGGTCACGAACTGCGAGGTCACCTGCGAAAGGACGAAGTCGTCGACCAGGAAGCTCACCGGCGCATCCTGGGTCACGAGGATGATGTTCGTGCCGGTGCCGCGCATGCCGCCGCCCGCGGCGTTGAATCCGGCCGGATTGGACAACACCAGTCCCGGCGCGAGTTCGCCGAGGGCCTTGATGTCGTTGATGTGGATGTTCTGCAGTTCCTTGCCGCTGATCGCGGAAATCGAGATGGGCACGTCCTGTGAGGCGACCCGGCGCTTGGTACCGGTCACGATGATTTCCTGGAGCACGTCGCTTGCTTTGGCGCCCGTGCCTGGCTGATCCGCCGCATGAGCGACCGCGGCCAATCCGCAGCCGATCGTCATGCCGGCGATCAGCGAGCGCAGCGTGCGCGCGTTCTGAATAGCCATTGATCCCCCCAGTGACACGACTCGGGCCGTGTCGTTAGAACGTTGTTGCGGTCGGTCGAGGACGCCAGCCAGTCCGCCTCGATCGCGATCGAATTTAACCGAGGAGCTTGAAAAAAACAATCATGACTGTTTTTTTGTTATCCTCGACTCGCACCTCGCGGCGCTCCGAGCGGCTCTCGGGCGGGCGCGACGGGGATGCGCCGATGGCCACGTCCGGGGGAACACGCGAGATGACTCACACTCAACGCATCGCCTCAGCCGTTCTAATGCTGTTCGTGGGCGCGAGCGCCACCATCGCCGCGGCGGCGGACCGGCCGCCGGCCGAGCTCTATCACAGCATCTGCGCCAAGTGCCACGAAGGCGGCGTCCCCAAAGCGCCGCATTCGGTCGAGTTCCAGATGCTCGGACCGGTGGCGATCCTCAATGCACTCGACGCCGGCGTGATGAAGACCCAGGGCGCCGCGCTCAGCGAAAGCGAGCGACGTTCGCTCGCCGAATTCCTCGGCGGCGCCGCCTTGCCGACCGCCGCTTCGATGCGCCCGAAGTTCTGCGATGCGACGCATGCGGCCTTCGACTTCGATGATCCGCCGGTGCTCGATGGCTGGGGCATGACGCTCGAGGGCTCCCGCTACGTCGATGCGGCGGCCGCGGGCATCACCGCCGCCCAGGTGCCGAGGCTCGCGCTCAAGTGGGCCTTCGCGTTTCCCGGAGCGACGCGCGCCCGATCGCAGCCGACCGAGGGCGGCGGCGCGCTGTACGTCGGCAGCCAGGACGGCACCGTCTATGCACTCGACCTCGCCACCGGTTGCGCGCGTTGGACCTTCAAGGCCAGCGCCGAAGTGCGCGTGAGCCCGACGCTCGAGCCCTGGAGACGCGGCGACCGCAGCGCCCGGCCCATGCTCTGGTTCGCCGACTTCTCCGGCAACGCCTATGCGGTCGACGCGCGCAGCGGCCATCTGATCTGGAAGCGGCGCGTCGGCAAACACCCGATGCTCACGATCACCGGCTCGCCGCGCTATTACGCAGGTCGGCTCTACGTCCCGATGTCGTCGAACGAGTGGGCCTCGGCCGCCGACCCCACCTATCCTTGCTGCACCTTCCGCGGCGGCGTGGTCGCCCTCGACGCCGCGACCGGCCGGGTGATCTGGCGTAGCCACACGATCCCGCAGCGTCCCCGCGCGACCGGACAGCGCAATTCCGCCGGCGCTCCGAGATTCGCGCCGGCCGGCGCGCCGGTGTGGAATTCGCCGACCATCGACGTGAAGCGGCAGAGGCTCTACGTCGGCGACGGCGAGGCCTACACCTCGCCCGCCGCGCCGCAAAGCGATTCGGTGATCGCCTACGACCTGAAGACCGGCCGCATGATCTGGTGGTACCAGTCGATCAAGCACGACGCCTGGAACATGGCCTGCTTCATCGGCGGCGGCCCGAATTGTCCGCGCGAGCACGGCCCGGACCTCGACATCGGCGCGCCGCCGATCCTGCATCGCCTGCCGGACGGCCGGGACGAACTGCTGGTCGGCGAGAAATCGGCCGACGTGTTCGCCCTAAACCCCGACGACGGCAAACTGCTCTGGCACGTCAAATACGGGCGAGGTGGCTTCGCCGGAGGCGTGCACTGGGGCATGGCGGCCTCGTCCTCGACGCTGTACGCGCCGAACGCCGACACCACCTTCCTCGGTACCGAGAAGGGCGTGCCCAAGCCCGGTCTGTTCGCGCTGTCTCCCGCCAGCGGAGCGATCAAGTGGTTTGCCAAGGCTCCAGACGCCTGCACCGCGAAGACCCGCCCGGCCTGCGACCCCGGGTTCTCGCCTCCGCCGACCGCGATCGCCGGCGCGGTGTTCCAGCCTTCGTTCGACGGCTGGCTGCGTGCCTACCGCGAATCCGACGGCCAACTGATCTGGTCATACGACACGACGCGCGACTTCCACACCGTCTCCGGAGTGATCGCCCACGGAGGCTCGATCGAGAGCGCCGGCGCGATCGTCGTGCACGGCGTGGTCGCGGTGAACTCGGGCTACCTCTTCGGCGGCCGGATGGGCGGCAACGTGCTGCTCGTGTTCTCGGTCGACGGTCGGTAGCGCTCCCATGAACTCGCCGCTCGGCCCGCTCGAATCCTGGAACCTCATGGATCCGGACGTGCAACAGCGTCCGTACGAATATTATTCGGCGCTGCGCGAGCACGCGCCGGTCTACCGGATGCCGCAGACGGGGTTCTATCTCGTGACCTCGTTCGACCTTTGCCGCGAGGTCCTGAAGAATCCGGACCTGTACGCGAGCGGCGTCAGTCCGATGGCGCTTCGCCCCGGCGGTGTGCCGCAGGAGGTCATCGAGACCTACCAGCACCACGGCTGGCTGCCGCTCGCTTCCTGCTCGACCTCGGACCCGCCCCAGCACACCCGCGTGCGCGCGTTCCTCGAGCCGCTGTTCACGGCCGCCAAGGTGCGCGCGATCCGCTCGCGCATCGACCGGACCGCATGCGAACTGCTCGATGCGCTGCCCGCAGGGGAGACCATCGAGGTGGACTTCGTGCAGGCGTTCTCGCACCCGCTGCCGATGACGGTGATCGCCGATCTCATCGGCGTGCCGCGCGATGACCTGGCGCGATTCAAGGCCTGGTCCGACGCCATCGTCGAACCCTTCAGCATGATGGTGTCCAGGGAACGCGAGCTCGAGTGCGCCCGGCTCGTCGTCGAGATGCAGCACTATTTCGCGAGGCACCTCGAAGAGCGTCGCCGCGAACCCCGGCCCGACCTGCTGAGCGAGCTCGCGCAGGCCGCCGCCGAACCGAGCATGGCATTCAGCCTGCAGGAGCAGCTGACGATCATCACGATCGATCTGCTCGCCTCCGGAAACGAGACCGTCACGGCCGCGATCGGCTCAGGACTCCTTCTGCTGATCCGCGACCCGCAGGCGCTCGCCGCGGTGAGTGCCGACCGCTCGCTGCTTACGAACCTCGCCGAGGAGATCCTGCGCCTGGAATCACCGGCGCAGGGCATGTTCCGACGGGTCACACGCGCGACGCGCCTCGGCGGGGTCGACCTCGCCGAAGGCGACCTGCTGTCGCTGCGCTTCGGTGCGGCGAACCGCGACGAGAGCCAGTTCCCGGAGGCGACGCGAATCGACCTGCATCGGCGGCAGCCGGGCAAGCATCTCGCGCTCGGCATCGGCCGCCATCACTGCATCGGCGCTCAGCTCGCGCGCCAGGAGATCGTGAGCTCGTTCGCCGCCCTGCTCGACCGGTTCGACCGCCTGGAGCTCGCACCGGATGCGCCCGCGCCGCAGTACGTGCCGAGTTTCTTCGGCCGAAACCTGCGGGAACTGCGCGTGCGTCTCAGCGCGCGGGCTTCATGAACTCGATCACCGGCTGACCGTCGAGGCAGGCCCAGCCGGCGGCCGACATGGCCACGTGATAAGGGGCGTTTTCATGCACCTTCTGCGCGGCCTCGTCGACATAGCCCTCGAAGAACACGAATTCGTTGGGATCGGCCGCCTGGAAGAACTCGAACACCAGGGTGTCCGGTTCGTTCTCGAGCGCCCGCGCGCGCAGTTCGCCGATCAGGCGAATGAACTCCTCGCGTTTCGCGGGCAGCGTACGCACGCGGATGTAGACGCCGTAGCCGACCGATTTCGGCCCGCGGCTGGCGCTCATCCGGCCCTCGCGAGCTTGCGGTCGAGCGTCGCGCGTATGGCCGCCTCGATCTTCTCCACCGACGGCACCCAGTCCTGTTCGAGAAAGGGCGTCGCCGGGACCGGCGTGTGCGGCGCCGTCACCTTGCGCACCGGCGCCTTCAGCGCATCGAGCGCCTCGCAGGCGACCAGCGAGGCGATCTCGCTCGCCATGCTGCAGAGCGGATAGGCCTCGTCAACCACCACGAGTCGTCCGGTCTTCTCCACCGACTCGAGAATGCTGTCCTTGTCGAGCGGCGAGGTGGTGCGCGGATCGATGACCTCGACCGAGATGCCCTCCTTCGCGAGCTTGTCGGCGACCTTGTTCGCGAGCAGCACCATCCGGGAGAACGCCACCACCGTCACCTGGGTTCCGGTGCGGGTCACGTTGGCCTCGCCGAAGGGCACGAGGTATTCCCCGTCGGGCACCTCGGCGCTCTCGCCATAGAGGAACTTGTGCTCGCAGAAGATCACCGGATCGTCGTCGCGAATCGCCGTCGCGAGCAGGCCCTTGGCATCGGCCGCGTTCGAGGGCAGCGCCACCTTCACGCCCGGAATCGACGTGAGCATCGCGTGAAGGCTCTGCGAGTGCTGCGGCCCGGCGCCGAGCCCCGCACCCATCAGTGTGCGGATCGTGACCGGCACCGTGCAACGGCCACCGAACATGTAGCGGAACTTCGCCTGCTGATTGAGGATCTGGTCGAGACAGACGCCGATGAAGTCGATGAACATCAGCTCGGCCACCGGACGCAGGCCGGTGAGCGCGGCGCCGCCCGCCGCGCCGACGATCGCCGATTCGGTGATCGGCGTGTCGATCACGCGCTTGCGGCCGAACTCGGCGGCGAGCCCGGCGGTCACTCCGAACGTGCCGCCGGCGGCCTCGGCGACGCCGGAGCTGCCGCCGAGTCCACCGACCACGTCCTCGCCCATCACGATCACGCGCGGATCGCGGCGCATCTCCAGTTTCAGGGCCTCGTTGATCGCATCACGATAGGATTTCACGGGCATGTCAGTAGCTCCCGTAGACGTCGGTGTAGAGGGCTTCGCGTGGCGGCTTGGGCGCGGACTTGGCGGCGGCGACCTTGTCGTCGATCAGCTCGCGGATCTCGGCGTCGATTTCGCGCAGTTCCTCGGCATCGATGCCGAATTCGCCGGTGACCCGTTGCTCGAACTTCACCAGTGGATCCGAGGTCTGACGCAGCCGGTCGACCTCGTGAGGGTCGCGGTAGAGCTGCATGTCGCCCTCGAAGTGCCCGTACCAGCGCATCGCCACCGCCTCGACCGCACTCGGACCTTCGCCGCGGCGCGCGCGCTCGACCGCGCGGCCGACCGCCTCGTAGACCGCGAAGAAGTCGACGCCGTCGACCGTCTCCCCCGGCATGCCGAAGCCCGCGGCACGGCGCGCGATGTTGCCGCCCCCAAGGTGATAGGAGATGCCCGTGAACTCAGCGTAGCCGTTGTTCTCGTACAGGAAGATCATCGGCAGCTTGAGGATCGAGGCCATGTTGAGCGACTCGGCGACGGTGCCCTGATTGGAGGCGCCGTCGCCGATGAAGCTCACCGCGACCCCATCGGTGCCCCGGGTCGCCTGGGAGAGCGCCGCGCCCACCGCGATCGGCGGGGCCGCGCCGACGATCGCGTTGGCGCCGAGCATGCCCTTGCGCAGATCGGCGATGTGCATCGATCCGCCCTTGCCGTTGCACAGGCCGCCCTGTTTGCAGTAGATCTCGAGCAGCATGTCGCCGATGTCGCACCCCTTGGCGATGCAGTGGCCGTGACCCCGGTGAGTGCTGCCGATGTAGTCGGAGTCGCGCAAGTGCATGCAGGTGCCGACCGCGACCGCTTCCTGGCCGCAGTACAGGTGGACGAATCCGGGCACGGTGCCCGCCTGGACCTCGCGGCGCATGCGTTCCTCGAACTCACGGATCAGACGCATCCGCCGATAGGCCTCGAGTAGAACGATCGGATCGTGCGCGGTTTCGGCCATGATTCCCCCGTCGCCTTCAGGCGCGTAAAAAAAACAGTCAGTCCGGATTGTTTTTTGTATGATAAGCCGAATGAGTGAGCAAAGGAAAGACGCCGTGCTGCTCAACCGCGGGCGCGCGCTCGCCACGATGCACGCCCTCGGACTCGACGCGCTGGTCGCGGCCACGCCGCGCAACGTCTATTACGCCTCCGGCTACTGGACCCGGATCTCCGAGTGGGGCAATCCCGAGAACGATGCGGCGGTGATCCTGCCGCGCGATTCGCTCGAGTCGGCGACGCTGGTCATTCCGGAGTTCGCGGTCGCGAGCCTGCTCGATCAGCCGTCGTGGATCCCGCGGGTACGCACCACGGAATTCTTAAACACCTCGCACGTCGCCCACGAGCCGGAACCCGTTCGCCTCGACCCGCTGCAACGCGACGTCGAGCAGATGTATGCGGGCCGCGTCGCCGGCCCGCTCGCCGCGAACATCGTCGAGGGGACGGCCGCGGCGCTCGCCGAACTCGGTCTCGCCGAAGCGCGGGTCGCCTTCGACGATCTGCGGCTCGCCGCCCACGTCCAGCGCATCCTGCCGAAGCTCGTGGTGACGGATGCCCTGGACGCCTGGCTCGACATTCGCAAGGTCAAGACCGCGGCCGAGATCGAATTCCTGGCCACGGGCGCCCGCATCAACGAGCAGGGCCTGCGCCACATCGTACCGATGATCCGGCCCGGCGTACTCTGGAAGGAAGTCGCGGCCGAGTTCCGCCATCACGTGCAGGCGAGCGGCGCCAATCTGATCTCGGCGCAGAAGGCCCTGCAGTTTGGCGCCGAGTACGGCGGTGAATACTTCCCGGACCTGATGTTCGCGAGCAACGACTGGCGAGTGCGAGCCGGTCAGACGATCATCTTCGAGGCCTGGGGCACCTATTCGAACTACGCCTTCGACCTCTCCCGCACGATCCACGTCGGCGAGCCCTCGCGGGAGTACCGCGCCATCTGCGCGACGATCTCCGAGGCGCAGCAACGCGCCGCGCGACTCCTTCGACCCGGCATGACCACCCACGAGGCCTGGAGCGCGATCAGCGGGATCGCCTACGCGATGGACGTGCCGACGCCGCGCAAGACCCTGGTGTTCTTCCACTCGATCGGCCTGGACATCATCGAGCTTCCGTCAGGCTACCCCGCCTTCGGAAGCCTGAAGGATTTCGTGCTCGAGGAGGACACGGTGTTCAACTTCGAATTCCTGTACTTCGGCCATTCGGTCGCGCCTTATCATCTGGAGAGCAGCTACCGGATGACCGCGGGCGGGGCCGAGTGCCTGCACACGATACCGCATGAACTGATCGTCACCGCATGACGACGGCTTGATAATGAACGACGGCTTGCAGTCGGGGGGAGTCGAGTGATGCAACGAAGTCCGAAGATCCTTGCTCTGGGTGCGGCGTTGCTCGCCGTGGTCGCGATCGCTCCGCGCGGGCGGGCAATCGTCGCCGAATCGACCAATGCCCAGGTCACGGCACTGCGCGCCAAGATGGACGCCAACAAGACCTTCGCCGATCCCGAGAAGCTGCCGGGCGCGGCCGTCTATCACCAGATCTGCTCGAAGTGCCACGAAGGCCAGGCGCCGAAGGCGCCGGCGCGCGCGATCGTCGGCATGATGACGCCGGAGGCGATCTACCGCGCGCTCACCGTCGGCATCATGCGCGAACAGGCCAAGTCGGTCAGTGACGCGGACAAGCGCAGCGTCGCCGAGTATCTCACCGGCACCAAGTTCGGCGCCGCAACCGAACCCGCGGCGCCGCGCTGCAGCGGCGCCGCCGCGCAATTCGACCTCGCACGCTCGCCCGCCGTGTATGGCTGGGGCCAGGAACTCGACAACGATCACTTCGTTCCGGCGAGCGTCGCCGGGCTCTCGTCGGCCGACGTGCCGCGGCTCAAGTTGAAATGGGCGTTCGTCTATCCGGGCGCGGTTCGGGCGCGTTCGCAGCCGAGCTTCGCCTACGGCGCGCTCTACGTGGGCAGCGAGAACGGCACCGTGTACGCACTCGATGCGCGCAGCGGCTGTATCCGCTGGACCTTCTCGACGACCGCCGAGGTACGCACGCCGGTCGTCGTGCCGCCGATGCATGGCGCACGCAAGCTGGCGTTCTTCGGCGATCTGACCGGACACGTCTATGCGGTCGACGCCGCCAGCGGGCAGCTGCAGTGGCGCGAGCGCA
>JAGWPY010000065.1 GCA_028870275.1 Gammaproteobacteria bacterium
CTCCTGGCCGAGCAGCAAATCGACCAGATTCATGTCGGACTGATCGCCGCGCGGGCGGCACGGCTCGCGGACAGCGCCGCGCTCTATCAGGCCATGGGCGGGGGTGCACTCCCTTGAACGCCCTGAATCGGCCGCGGCAATGAGGTATCGCCCATGGCATTGACTCCTCGCAAGGTCGGCATCGCGGTCGCGGCCGCCGTGCTCGCATCGCTGGCGCTCGGATTTTGGCCCGCGGCGCATCGCCTGGTGTTCGGTCCCGACCAGTCGGCCGGCGAGCGACTGGTCTCCGGCAACATAGAGGCCCACGAAAGCGTGCTCAGTTTCAGCGCGGTCCAGGCGGCGATCACCCGTCTGCCGTTCGACGAGGGTCGCAGCGTCGCGGCCGGCACCGTGCTCGCACAGGTCGACGACTCGTTGTATCGGCGGCAGCTGGGCATCGACGAGGCGGCGCTCGAAGTGGCGCGGCGCCAGGCCGACGTGGCCCGCAGCAACCTCGCGGCCTCCCGCAGCACCGTCGCCAGCGACCGGCTGGACCTCGCCGAAAAGCGCCGCGACCTCGCACGCGATGCGGGTCAGTTCGCGATCGGCTCCGCCTCCCGGCAGGTCTACGATCTGGGCCGAACCGCCGCCGGCCAATCGGCCGCGGCGCTCGCTCGCGACCGCGCCCTTCTGTCGGTCGCTCGCAGAAACGTCGCGCTGGCGCTCGCCAACGCACGCACCGCACAGGCCAAGGTCGCACTCGACCGGACCACGCTCGGATACACTACTCTGCGCGCGCCGTTCGCCGGCGTGCTCGCGGTACGCGAAGCCGAACTCGGCGAAGTGGTCGGACCGGGCGTGGCGATCTACACGCTCGACGACCTCGACCACGTCTGGTTGCGCGCCTACGTGAACGAGCCCGACATCGGCCGGGTCCGGCTCGGCGAACCCGCCGAGATCACCACCGATGCCTACCCCGATCGGAAATTCAAGGGCCGCATCGCTTTCATCGCCTCGCAGGCGGAGTTCACGCCGAAGACCGTGCAGACGCACGCCGAGAGGATCACGCTCGTATACCGGGTTCGCATCGATCTCGAAAATCCCGGGCATCGGCTGCTGCCCGGAATGCCCGCGGACGCGCGCATCGAGCTACTGCCGGCGGCACGATGAATGCCGCTGCCGACGCGCCGGTCGTGCGGGTCCGCGGGCTGTCGAAGCGTTTCGGTACCGTGCGGGCGGTGCATTCGGTCGACTTCGACGTCGGCTCCGGCGAAATTTTCGGGCTCGTGGGTCCGGACGGTGCCGGCAAGACGACGACGATGCGCATGCTCGCCGGCGTGATGCAACCGGACTCGGGGTCGATCAGCGTCGACGGCATCGACGTTCGCGGCGATCCGGAACTCGCCAAACGGCGCTTGAGCTACATGCCCCAGCGCTTCGGGCTCTACGAGGATCTCACGGTCCGCGAAAACATCTATTTCTATGCCGAGTTGTTCAGCGTCCCACGACGCGAACGCACGGAGCGCGGCGCGGAACTGCTGCGCGCCGCCGGTCTCGACGGCTTCGAGAACCGCCTCGCCGGCCAGCTCTCCGGCGGCATGAAGCAGAAGCTCGGTCTGGTCTGCGCACTGATCCACACGCCGCGCGTGCTGCTGCTCGACGAGCCGACGACCGGCGTGGACCCGGTCTCCCGGCGCGATTTCTGGGCGATCCTCTATCGCCTGCGCGAAAGCGGCGTCTGCATCCTGATGGCCACCGCCTACATGGACGAGGCGGAGCGCTGCTCCCGGCTCGCTCTGTTTCACGCCGGCGAAGTGCGTCATTGCGACACGCCGCAGGGACTCAAGGCCGCGATGCCGGGCCGGCTGCTCGCCGTGCGCACGGCGCGGCCGCGTGCCGCCCGCGCGGCGATCGCCGGTCTCGCGGGGGTGCTCGGAGCCCTGTTGATGGGCGACAAGGTGCACGTGCGGATCGACGGGGCCGAGGGACGTTCCGCGCAACTGCTCGCGGCGCTGCGGGCCGCCGGGATCGACGATGCGACGGTCGAGCCCGCCACGGTGAGCATCGAAGACGTGTTCGTCGCGCTGCTCGGCGAGAGAGGCTCGTGAACGGGTCACCCGAACCAGCCGCATCGCCGGATGACGCCGTGATCGCCGAGTCGCTCAGCAAGCGCTTCGGCGACTTCACCGCGGTCGACCAGCTGAGCCTGCGGATCGGACGCGGCGAGGTGATGGGCTTCATCGGTCCGAATGGCGCCGGCAAGTCCACCACGATCCGCATGCTCTGCGGGCTGATTCCGCCGAGCGGGGGCCGCGCGACTGTCGCGGGATTCGACGTGGGCCGGGAATCGCAGCGCGTGCGCGAGCACATCGGCTACATGTCGCAGAAATTCTCGCTGTATTCGGACCTCACCGTAGGCGAAAACCTGCGATTTTTCGCAGGAATCTACCGCGTGCCGACCAAGGAACTCGGGCCCCGCATGCGCTATGCGGTCTCCATGGCGGGTCTCGAAGGCCAGCAGGACACGCTGGTGGGCACGCTCGCCGGCGGATGGAAGCAGCGGCTCGCGCTCGGTTGCGCGATCCTGCACCGCCCGCCCGTTCTGTTCCTCGACGAGCCCACCTCGGGCGTCGAACCCGAAGCGCGCCGGCGGTTCTGGGACCTGATTCACGACCTGGCGGCCGAAGGAGTCACCACGCTGGTCTCGACGCACTACATGGACGAGGCCGAATACTGCAATCGGATCGCGCTCATAGACCGCGGGCGCCTCGTGGCGATCGGCAGCCCGGGGGAGCTGCGCGAGCGCGGCCTCGGCGGCGCACTCTACGAACTCGCCTGCCGGCCGCTCGGAGCCGCGGTCGAAGCGCTGCAGGGCCAGTCCGGAGTACTCGAGGCCGCGATCTTCGGCGACCGCATGCATGTCGTGGCGGATCCGGCGATGCTCGGGCTCCCAGCGCTGGTCGAGCGGCTGCGCGCCGGCGGTATCGAAGTCGACGCCGCGGGGCCCGCACCGCCCAGCCTCGAGGACGTCTTCGTACACCTGGTGGCCCGCGGTCGGGACCGGCGGATCACCTCATGAACCTGCGGCGGCTGAGCGCCATGGTCTACAAGGAGGGACTGCAGATCCTGCGAGACCCGCGCAGCCTGGCGATTGCGCTGGTCATGCCGCTGATGCAGATGGCATTGCTCGGCTACGGAGTGAGCCTCGACATCAAGCACGTGCCCATCTGCGTCTATGACCAGGAGATGAGCCAGCTGAGCCGATCGATCACGCAGAGGTTCGATGCGGCCGGCTGGTTCAGTACGGTCCGTACCCTCGGCAGTCAGTCCGAGCTTTCCCGCGCGATGGACGGCGGCACCTGCATCGCCGCCGTGGTCGTGCCGGTGGATTTCTCCCGTCGCCTCGCCGCAACCGGCAGCGCGCCGCTTCAGGCGGTATTCGACGCCACTGACGTGAACACCAGCAATATCGCCCAGGGCTACCTGCTCGGTGTGCTCGCCGACGTCAATGCGCGGATCGCCGCGGACTATCGGGATGCCCACGGACTTAGGTCCGCGAGTCTGGGCCAGGTAGACCTGCAGGCGAGCACCTGGTTCAACGAAACGCTCGACAGCCGCAACTTCATCATTCCGGGCGTGGTCGCGGTGATCCTGGCGCTCATCGGTGCGCAGCTCACCTCGCTGACGGTCTCGCGGGAGTGGGAGCGCGGCACCATGGAACAGCTGATCTCGACCCCGGTCACCGCGCTCGAAGTGATGCTCGGCAAACTGATCCCGTACTTCGCGGTCGGCATGGTCGATGCCGGAGTCTGCCTGGCGCTGGCGGTCTACTGGTTCGACGTCCCCTTCCGCGGCGCCCTCTCGACGCTCGCCGTCGCGACCGCGCTGTTCAGCCTGGTGATACTCGGGATTGGCTATCTGATCTCGGTGCGCTTCCGCAGCCAGCTCGCCGCCAGCCAGATCGCGCTGCTGGTGACCCTGATGCCGACCACTCTGCTCTCGGGCTACACGTTTCCGATCGATCAGATGCCCCGGCCGATCCAGCTCGCGACGCTGGTGGTCTATCCGCGCTACTTCATCACCATCCTGCGCGGCATCTTTCTCAAGGGGAGCACCCTCGCCGACCTGTGGCAGCCCATGCTCGGCCTGGTGGCGTTTGCAGCGGCGATCGTCTGGCTCGCCGCGATCGCCTTTCGAAAGTGGCTGGACTGAGGCGATGCTGGCAAGACTTCGCGTGATGCTGGTCAAGGAACTGCTGCAATTGCGGCGGGATCGATCGGCGATGCTGCGCCTGATCGTCCCCCTGGTCGTGCAGATGCTGATGTTCGGTTACGCGGCCACGTTCACGGTGCATCACGTCGCCACCGCCGTGCTCGATCTGGATCACAGCAGCGCGAGCCGCGATCTCGTGTCCCACTTCGTCGCCTCCGGCCGCTTCGACGTGGTCGATCGGACCACCGACGAGAACCGCCTGCGCAATGACGTCGCCCACGACGTCGCGGTCATCGGCATCGTCCTGCATGCGGGATTCCAGCGCCATCTCCAGGACGGGGGCGGCGCGCCCCTGCAGGTGATCGTCGACGGGACCAATTCCAATACGGCGCTCATTGCGCTCGGCTACATCGGCCAGATCGTCGCCCGTTTCTCCGCCGATCAGGCGGCGGCGCTCGCCGGGTCTGCGGAAAATCGGTCCGGGCCGGGACCCGGCGTCGCGCTGCAGGTCGTGCCGTGGTTCAACCAGGGACTCGAGGACACGTGGTTCTTCATACCCGGCATCATCGGCAGCCTCACGCTGCTGCAGATCGTCAGCCTCACGGCCTTCGCGATCGTACGCGAGCGCGAGGTCGGCACGCTCGAGCAGATCCTGGTGAGCCCGATCAGCGCGGTCGAATTCGTCCTCGGCAAGACCCTGCCGTCCTTCCTGATCGGGCTCGGCGACATCGCACTGGTCTGCGCAATCGGCATACTCTGGTTCCACGTGCCCTTCGTCGGCGATCCACTGGTACTGCTCGCCGGTTCCATGCTGTTCCTGCTGGCCACGGTGAGCATGGGATTGCTCCTGTCGACCTACTCGCACACCCAGCAACAGGCCTTCGCGCTGAACTTCTTCTTCGTGAACCCGTTCTTCATACTCTCCGGCTTTGCGTTTCCGATCGCCGCGATGCCCAGGGTCCTGCAGTGGTTCACGCTGATCAACCCCTTGCGCTACTTCCTGGTGGTGATTCGTGCGGTATTCCTCAAGGGCGTCGGATTCAGCGTACTGTGGCCCGAGTTCGCCGCCATGGCGGCGCTCGCACTGGTGATGCTCGCGGCGAGCGTGAGCCGCTTCCGCGCATCGATGACGACCTGACGGCGTCTGGACGGATCTCTCAGGAGGCCGAACCGGTCTGGCCGACGATCACCCCGGTACAGCTTCCGAATCCGATGCGGCGGAACCCGGGCGCCGTGCAGCTCGCGGCGAACGACACGCAGTCCCCGTCCTCGAGGAAGCTGCGGCTTTCGCCGCCGGGCAGGACCAGGGGCTGCCGCCCCCCGCGCGAAAGCTCGAGCAGCGAACCACCCTGACCCTCGTCCGGCCCCGACAGCGTGCCGGTACCCAGCAGGTCGCCGGTCTGCAGGTTGCATCCGTTGACGGTGTGGTGCGCGACCAGCTGGGCCATGGTCCAGTAGGCATCGAGCGCGCTCGAGCGGCTCAATCGGACGGCCGGCATTCCCTGCGCGCGCATGCGTTCGGTGTCGATGAACACCTCGAGACCGATCGCCACCTGGCCGTGTGCGCGATTCCACGGACCGTCGAGATACGGCAGCGGTTGCGGCTCGGTGGGCGCCCGTTCGAACGGCCTTCGGAAGGGCGCGAGCGCCTCGAGCGTCACGACCCAGGGCGACAAGGTCGTCGCGAAATTCTTCGCTAGGAAGGGTCCGAGCGGCTGGTATTCGAAGGCCTGCAGGTCTCGCGCGCTCCAGTCGTTGAGCAGAGTCAGACCGACGATGTGATCTTCGGCCTGATCGATCGGAATCGGCTGGCCAAGCGCGTTGCCCGGCCCGATCACGATGCCGAGCTCGAGCTCGTAGTCGAGGCGCCGACTCGGCTCGACGACCGGTCGATCGGCCCCGGCAGGCATGACCTGTCCGCGCGGCCGCAGGATCGCGCGGCCGCTCGGCAGGATCGAGGAGGTCCGGCCGTGGTAGCCGATCGGCACCCACTTGTAGTTCGGCAACAGGGGGTTGTCCGGGCGGAACAGCCGGCCGACCGCGGTGGCGTGATGAATCCCGGTATAGAAGTCGGTGTAGCCGCGGATCTCGCAGGGAAGAGCGAGTTCGGCTTCGCCCATCGGCGTGAGCGCCTCGGCCCAGTCCGGCCGTGCAGAGCCGCCGCGGCGCAGACCACGCGAGAGCGCCTTGCGCAGCGCGACGCGCCTTGTCCGCGGCCAGCCGAAGACCGCGCCGCTCTCGCGCTTCTCGATCAGACCGGCCTCGACCAGGTCGAGGATCGAATCGCCGATCGCGACTCCGAGGCGCCATTCGTCGGCGGCGCCGCGCGCACGAAAGCGGCCGAATGGCAGATTCTGGATCGGGAAGTCGCCGTCTGCCGCGTTCGCCGATTCGACCCAGCTCTCGAGCGTCTGTTCGTGGGTCTCATCGATCATCGACACCAGGTCCTCAGGCATCCGCGTGGTCCCGCAGAGCATCGGCGGCGTTCGATCCGGCATCCTCGCTGCCGGCGAATTCGCGCCGATGCAGCCAGTCCGCGTGCTTAGGCGCGCGCCGGGTCCGCGACCACTCCTCGAGCATCTGCCACTTGACCGCGTCCAGCCTTGCCATCACCGTCGCCTCGTCGGGATCCGGGCAGGCGAGCTCGACGCGATGCCCGTTCGGATCGAAGAAGTAGATCGAATGGAACGCGCCGTGGTCGGTGATTCCGAGGACCTCGACACCCTTCGACTCGAGATGCGTCTTGTAGGCGAGGAGCTCGTCGCGGTCGCGCACCTTGAATGCGATGTGCTGGACCCAGGCCGGCGTGTTCGGATCGCGTCCCATCGGCGGCTGGCTCGGAATCTCGAAGAACGCGAGCACGTTGCCGTTCCCGGCGTCGAGGAACACGTGCATGTACGGATCGGGCTCCTTGGTCGAGGGCACGCGGTCCTCGGCGATCGCCAGCACGAAGTCCATGCCGAGCATTTCCTTGTACCAGAGCACGGTCTGCCTCGCGTCCCTGCAGCGATAGGCGACGTGATGGATGCGGTCGATCTTCATGTCGGTCTCCTAGACTCCGGCGCGGGCGAGCTGCATCGCTTCGCTCAGCACCGCCAGATCGCCGATGTGATTGGCGAGCAGCAGGATCAGCTTCGCGTTCACCCGCGCACTCTGTTCATCGCTCAGGTCGCGGTGCATCTCGATCAGCCGCTCGTAGAAATCGTCGCCGGGAGAGAAATCGCGGAAGTACCGCTTGCCAGGTTCGTGGAAATTCGCTTCGGTGTTGAGCGGCATCTCGGGGTTCCTCAATGGTTGCAGGTCGCGCGTGCGAGCGCAGCGCGAACCTCCGCGGCATCGAACTTACGCCAGCGCGCCGCCACGTGCTGGTCGGGACGGGCGAGATAGACCGTGCCGGGACGGGCATCGTAGCGCCGGGCGATCACGCCGTTCGCATCGACGACCCCGCTCAGCCCGCGGCAGTCGCCCTCGCGGCGAGCGATGACCAGCGTCTCGACCGGGATCGCTCCAAGCGCGAGTTCCGCCGCGGCAGCGCCGACCGTCGCGCCAATGTCCGCCGGATCGTCTACGAACAGCAACAACCGGAAGCGGCCGCCGAGCTGATCGATCAGCCAGCGCCCGCCGTCGAGAGGTCCATCGTCCATCGGCGCACCGGGCACCATGTCGCCGGCAAACACGTCCACGTCAGCGGTATTGAGCGGCGAATCCGTGTAGAACGACGGCACGGACAGCCGGCCCGAATTCACCAGCCGGCGCGCGAACGCGTGCCGCCCGGCGAGCTCCAGCACGGCATCGCGGAAGCAG
>JAGWPY010000066.1 GCA_028870275.1 Gammaproteobacteria bacterium
CGATCGCCGCGAAGTTCGCCGAGCCCGAACGCGAGGTGGTCTGCGTCGCCGGCGACGGATGTTTCCTGATGGCCGTGCAGGAGCTGGCGACCGCGGCTGCACATGGGCTGCGGATCGTGTTCATCGTGGTCAACAACGGCAGCTACGGCACGATCCGCATGCATCAGGAGAATCGCTTTCCGGGCCGCAAGCTCGGCACGACGCTGCGCAACCCGGATTTCACGCAACTGGCGCGCGCGTTCGGCCTGCACGCGGCGCGGGTCGAGAGGACCGGGGAGTTCGCCGCCGCGTTCGCCGCGGCGAGAGCCGCCGGGGGACCGGCGCTCATCGAGTTGGTCACTTCGATCGAGGACATTGCGCCGGGCCGGCGCCTCGCCGCCGGCGCAACCGCCTGATCCGCACACGGCCGCCGGCGTGGTGCCGGCGGCGCTTTTTCGCAGGGAGGGATGATCCCGTGAGCGTCGTACCGAGAACCCAGCAGCGCGGCGCCGGCGCCGCAACCGCGGCACTCGCCGCATTCGGCTTGTTGGTCGCCGGCGTGGCGCGTCCAGCGCCAGCGACCGTGGACATGCGCCGTTTGCAGGACGAGGCGGTGTCACGCATCGAGCGCTATGTGCGCATCGATACGACCAATCCGCCCGGCAACGAACAGCAGGCGGTGGAGTTCTTCGCGAAGATCCTCGCCGCCGAGGGCATCCCCTACCACACGGCGCAATCGGCTCCGGGGCGGGGCAACATCTGGGCGAGGCTCAAGGGCGGTTCGAAGCCGGCGCTGCTGCTCCTGTCGCACATGGACGTGGTGCCGGCGGATCGGCGCTACTGGCACGCCGACCCGTTCGCCGCGACCGTGAGGAATGGCGAGATCTGGGGTCGCGGCACGCTCGACACCAAGACGCTCGGCATCGTCGAGCTCGAGGCCTTCCTCGCGCTGCATCGTTCCCACCAGGCTCTCGACCGCGACGTGATCTTCATGGCGACCGCCGACGAGGAGGCGGGGGCCGCCTATGGCGCGGGCTGGATGATGCAGCATCATCCGGAGTCCTTCGCGGGCGCCGGCTACGTGCTCAACGAGGGCGGCGGCGGCGACCTCGACCAGGGTCGCGAGCGGTTCGGCATCGAAGTGACCCAGAAGGTGCCCTTCTGGATCAAGTTGACCGCCACCGGTACGCCGCGACACGGTTCGGATCCACAGGTGGCGTCGGCCGTGAATCACCTGGTTCGCGCGCTGTACCGCCTGCAGACCTACCAGTTCGCGCCGCGCATCCTGCCCGCGGTCGACCGCTACTTCAAGGGACTTGCGCCGAGCGCTCCGCCGCAATGGCGTGCGGCGTTCGCCGACATCGCCGCGACCGCGGCGAACCCCGACGCCCTGCTGCGACTGCAGACCGAATATCCTGGCCTCGCGGCCCTGACCCGCAACACCTGCTCGATCACGATGCTGAACGGCAGCGCCAAGATCAACGTGATCCCGGCCGAAGCGGACGCGCAACTCGACTGTCGGCTCCTGCCCGACCAGGACCCGGCCGCGTTCGAACGCGAACTCGCGGCCGCGATCAACGATCCGGCGATCCGCATGCAGACCATCCTGGTGTTCAAGCCGGGCGTCTCGCCGCTCGACACGCCGCTGTACCGGGCGATCGTCGACGTCACCCATCGCCACTATCCGCAGGCCGCGATCGTGCCGGCGGTCGCCACCGGGTTCACCGACAGCCACTTCTTCCGCGATCGCGGCATCGCCGCCTACGGTTACGCACCGTTCCTGGTGCCGCACGCCGAGGAGTCCGGCATCCATGGCAACGACGAGCGAATCTCGATCGACAACGTGCGCCGCGGCACGCGCATGATGTACGAGATCGTACGTGAAATGACCGCCGGAGATGCGGCGAGCGCGCGGACCGCCCGCTAGAGCCGCGGCGCATGGACCCGAAGAAGCCGCCGCTCACGCCCTGGTACCTGCTCGGCGGACTCGCACTGCTGATCGCGCTGCAGTTCCTGTTGTCCGCACCGCCCCCGCAGAACCTCGGCTACAGCGACTTCAAGACCCTGCTGCGCGCCGGCAAGTTGAGCGATCTTTCGATCGGCGCGACCACGATCGAGGGCAAGGTCGACACCGACGGGATCGCGCGACTGCTGCCGGCGGCGCACGTCGCCGAGCTCACTGCGCCCGGCGCTCGGAAGATCCGCGACTTCCTCACGCAGCGGGTCGAGGACCCGGGGCTGGTCGGAGAGCTCGACGCCGCCAGGGTCCAGTACGCGGCCTCGGCCGAGAACCACTGGTTCTCCTCGACCCTCACCTGGCTGCTGCCGGGTCTGCTGCTGATGGGTCTCTACCTGATGATGATGCGGCGCACGGATCCGGGCACCGGTCCACTCGCGCAGATCGGCCGCAGTCAGGCCAAGGTGTTCGTGCAGAAAGACACCGGTGTGCACTTCGCGGACGTCGAGGGCATCGACGAGGCCAAGGAAGAGTTGATGGAAGTGGTGCGCTTCCTCAAGGATCCCGAGCGCTATCGCCGGCTCGGCGGCCACATTCCGAAGGGCATCCTGATCGTCGGCGCGCCGGGCACGGGCAAAACCCTGCTCGCGAAGGCGGTCGCCGGCGAGGCGGGCGTGCCGTTCCTGTCCATCAGCGGATCGGAGTTCGTGGAGATGTTCGTCGGCGTCGGCGCGGCCAGGGTTCGTGACCTGTTCCGTCAGGCCGAAGACGTCGCTCCCTGCATCATCTTCGTCGACGAGCTCGACGCGCTCGGCAAGGCGCGCGGCGTGACCGGCATCGGCGGCAACGACGAACGTGAACAGACGCTCAACCAGCTGCTGGTCGAGATGGACGGCTTCGATTCGAATTCGCGCGTACTGATCCTGGCGGCGACCAACCGGCCCGAGATCCTCGATCCCGCGCTGCTGCGCCCCGGCCGCTTCGACCGCCACGTCGCGATCGACCGGCCCGACGTGCGCGGCCGGGAGAAGATCCTGCGCCTGCATGCGCGCCGCCTGGTGCTCGCGGCCGAGGTCGACCTTGCGGTGGTCGCGGCCAAGACACCCGGTTTCGCGGGTGCGGACCTCGCGAACATCGTCAACGAGGCCGCACTGCACGCCGCGCGCGGTGACAAGAGTGCGGTCGATATGCAGGACTTCGAAAGCGCGATCGATCGCGTGGTGATCGGTCTCGAGAAGCGCAACCGGGTGATGAACGCGCGCGAGAAGGAAACGGTCGCCTTCCACGAGGCGGGCCACGCGCTGATCGCCGAGTCGCGCCCGAACGCCGACCGCGTGAGCAAGGTCTCGATCATACCGCGCGGTATCGGTGCGCTCGGCTTCACGCAGCAGTTGCCGACCGAGGATCGCTACCTCCTGCGCCGCAGCGAGCTGCTCGATCGCCTCGACGTCCTGCTCGGCGGCCGGGTCGCCGAGGAGATCGTGTTTGGCGACGTCTCGACCGGCGCCGAGGACGATCTGCAGAAGGCCACCGACATGGCCCGACACATGGTCGCGCGCTACGGCATGAGCGATGCGCTCGGCCAGGTGGTCTTCGACGCGCCGCGCCGCAGCGCCTTCCTGGACACGCCGAGTCCGCAGGAGCATCCGGGCTACAGCGAGCACACGGCCCGGGCGATCGACCAGGAGATCGCCGGCCTGCTGGCCGCGGCGCGCGAACGGGTCGAGCGTACGCTGCGCGAACGCCGCGCCGCGCTCGACGCGCTCGCGCACCTGCTGCTCGAGGAGGAAGTGGTCGGCCGCGAGCGTCTGGAGCGGCTGCTCAGCGCCCCGGCACCCGGGAACCTCTGAGGGCGACGGCGCGCCAGAGGAGGCTCGCGAGAGCGAGCACGCAGAATGCCGCACCGGCGAGAAACGCGTAGCGGGCGCCCTCGCGGCTCCAGACGAAACCGGCGGCGAGGCTCGCGAGCAGCAAGGCACCGCCGCTCACCAGGTTGAAGAAGCCGAAGGCGGTGCCGCGCAGATCCGCGGGCGCGACGTCGCTCACCATGGTCGCGAGCAGGCCCTGACTCATGCCGAGGTGCACGCCCCAGAGTCCCACTCCGGCCACCAGCGTGATCCAGTGTCGGCCCGAGGCGAGCACGAGGTCGGCACCGATCAGCACGATCAGGGATGCGGCCAGCAGTGCGGCGTGTGAGACCCGGTCCGACAGTCGTCCGAACGGATAGGCCGCCGCGGAATAGACCACGTTCATCGCCACCAGCACGAGCGGCACGAACGCGACCGGGATGCCGCACTGCTGCGCGCGCAGCACCAGGAAGGCCTCGCTGAATCGCGCCAG
>JAGWPY010000067.1 GCA_028870275.1 Gammaproteobacteria bacterium
ACGGCCTTCATCAGGCCGATGTTGCCTTCCTGGATGAGGTCCAGGAACTGCAGGCCGCGGTTCGTGTACTTCTTCGCGATCGAGATCACCAGGCGTAGGTTGGCCTCGACCATCTCCTTTTTCGCTCGACGTGCTTTCGCCTCGCCGATCGACACCTCGCGGTTGATCTCCTTGATCTCGTTGATCGGCAGGTGATACGCGGCCTCGAGCTCCTTGAGCTTGTTCTGGCGGCGTTCGATCTCCTCGCGGAACCGTGCGAGCGGCGCCGAATAGCGCTTCTTCGCCTTGATGTGCTTGTCGAGCCAGCGGGTGCTGGTCTCGTTCTTCGGGAACGTGGCGATGAAGTCCTTGCGCGGCATGCCGGCCTGCTTGATGCACAGGAACATGATCTCGCGTTCGAGCAGACGAATCTCGCTCACATGCAGCCGCAGATTGTCGATCAGGTGGTCGAACATCTTCGGGGCGAGCTTCAGTTCCATCAGCGCCGCGCAGATCTTCTTGCGCAGCTTCTGCGTCTTGGCGTCGCGCGACCCGAGCTTGTCGAGCGCCGAGGCATATTGGTTGTAGGCCTTGGCGATCACGGAGAAACGCTTGGCCGCCTCCTCCGGATCCGGCCCCGTGTCGACCGCTTCGCCGTCCTCGTCGCCGTCACCGTCGTCGTCCTCGCCGGACTCGTCGGCCTCCATCGCCATCAGTTTCGGATTCTGCGGTTGCGCGATCTCGTCCGGGGCGTTCGGGTCGACGAAGCCGACGATCACGTCCACCAGCCGCATCTGTCCCGCCTTGACGGTCTCGTAGCTGCGCAGCAGCAGGTCATAGGTGCCGGGATAGCTGCCGAGGGCGATCTTGACCGCTTCGAGACCTTCCTCGATGCGCTTGGCGATGCGGATCTCGCCCTCGCGGGTCAGCAATTCGACCGTGCCCATCTCGCGCATGTACATGCGCACCGGATCCGTCGTACGGCCGAATTCGGCGTCGAGGTTAGCGAGCGCCGCGGTCGCCTCCTCGACGGCCTCCTCGTCGGGCGTCGCGGTCGCGTCGGTGAGCAGCAACGACTCGGCGTCCGGCGCCTTCTCATAGACCGGGATGCCCATGTCGTTGATCATGTTCACGATGTCTTCGATCTGTTCGGGATCGACGATCTCGCTCGGCAGATGATCGTTGACTTCGACGTAGGTGAGGTAGCCCTGTTCCTTGCCGCGGGCAATCAACAGCTTGAGCTGGGATTGCCGTTCATCGGCAATTTGGGTCGCGGTGCCCTGCGGCGCTTTCTTGGTCAAGTTGGACGCCTCGTCGCTTACGGTGATGAAAATGGCGCGAAGCCCCCTAGTATACTTCAAACTGGTGGTTTTCTAACCAAATCGGCGATCGTTCCCGCCGGCGCAAGAGGACCCGGCCCGCGGATCTCAACGGGACGCTCGCCCGGGATCCAGACCCCGTCGCGGCCTTGGGTCACGATCCAGCCGGCCGGCCGGTGGGGCGGGAGCGTGCCTGCAGCAACAGACTCAATTCGGTCTTTTCGGCGGAATTCAAGCCCGTTTCCTCGGCTTTGCGGAGCAATTCGTCGACCCGGCGACCGCTGCCATAGGTCTCGGCGAGCTTGCCGACCGCCTGCCGCAGCTCCTGGGCGGCGGCCTCGGGATCGCCGACCAGCGGGGCGCGCGCGGCGAGCTCCTGGAGTCGCGCGAATTCCGGCCGGTCCCGCCAGCGTTCGAGCAGCATCGCCGTGGTTGGTTCCGCCGCCGTTCGCGCCTGCTCGATCAGTTCGCGCAACACCCCGGTACCGGGCTCCCCGGGCTTCAAATGGTCGAGCAGACCCTGCCAGTCGATGCGGTGCGTCGCCGTCGGATGGTGCAGCACCAAACCGATCGCCTGGCGAAGGAGATTGCCGCGGCCGGCGCTGACTCCCGTGGTCTGGGTGGGCGTGCGCGGCGGGGTGGCCCTCCCTGATCCGGACATCGACCGGGTGCCAGCCGGGGATGCCGTCAAAAGCGCGCCGAGTCTGGCGGCCGGCATGCGAATCTCCGCGGCGAGCCGATCGACCAGCAATTCACGGTAGACGCCCTCCGGCAGGCGGGAGAACAGGGGCCGCGCCAGGGCCGCGAGCTTGGCGCGTCCGTCGATGTGCTGCAGATCGACCTCGGCGAGCAGATGGCGGACCAGATATTCGGACAGCGGCCAGGCGGCCTGCAGGCGCTGTTCGAATCCGGCGGCGCCCTCGGCCGCGACCAGGGTGTCGGGATCCTCTCCCTCGGGCAGGAACAGGAACTTCAGTTCGCGGCCGTCGCTCGCGAGGGGCAGAGCGTTCTCCAGAGCGCGCCAGGCCGCGGCTCGGCCGGCGCGGTCGCCGTCGAACGAGAACACCACCTCGCCGGTCAGGCGGAAGATCTTGTGCAGATGTTCCTGCGTGGTCGAGGTGCCGAGCGTCGCAACCGCGTAACGGATCCCCGCCTGGTGCAGGCGGACGACGTCCATGTAGCCCTCGACCACGACCAGGCGCTGGAACTCGCCGCCCGCGCGTCGCGCCTCGTAGAGCCCGTAGAGCTCGCGCCCCTTGTGGAACAGAGGCGTCTCCGGCGAATTCAGGTACTTCGGCTCGCCCTCGCCGATCACTCGGCCGCCGAATCCGATCACTCGGCCGCGCGCATCGCGGATCGGGAACATCAGCCGGTCGCGAAAACGGTCGTAGAGACCGGCCGATCGCTCGCTGCCGCGCGGTTCGCGTTCGATCACGAGTCCGGCCTGCAAGAGCCGTCGTCGTCCGTCCGGCTCGCCACCGAGTCGCGTGAGCAGGGCATTCCAGGAGTCGGGCGCATAACCGAGGGCGAAATCGGCCGCGGCGGCCTCGCCCACGCCACGGCCGGCGAGGTAGGCGCGCGCTCGAGCGTCGTCTTGCAGATTTTGTTCGAAGAAGCGCGCGGCCCGGGTCATCAACTCGTACAGATCGCCGGTCCCTGGGCGCTGCCCGCCAGACTCCCGCGGTACCTCGAGTCCGGCCCGCTCGGCCAGCAGGGCGATCGCGTCCGGGAATTCGAGTTTCTCGAACTGCATCAGGAATCCCACCGCGGTGCCGTGCGCGCCGCAGCCAAAGCAATGGTAGAACTGCTTGTCGGGACTGACCCAGAAAGAGGGGGTCTTTTCTGCGTGGAAGGGGCAGCAGGCCTTGTACTCGCGGCCGGACTTCTTCAGAGCGACCCGCGAGCCGACGATCTCGACGATGTCGGAACGCGCGACGACCTCGTCGATGAAGGCTTGAGGGATGCGGCCGGCCATGGCCCGCGCGCGATCAGCCGCCGAGCTTCGCCTTGATCTTGGCGCCCACCGTCGCCATGTCGGCGCGACCCTGGGCCTTCGCTTTGATCAGGGCCATCACCTTGCCCATGTCCTTGACGCTCGCGGCCTGAGTGGCGGCGATCGCCTCGGCGACCAGCGCGTCGATCTCCGCCTCGCCGAGCGCGGCCGGCAGGTAGGCCTTGAGCAGCTCGATTTCGGCGCTTTCCTTCTCGGCGAGGTCCGGGCGGTTGCCCGCGGTGAACTGCTGCAGCGATTCCTTGCGCTGCTTGATCATCTTTTCGATGACCGTCATCACCTGGGTGTCGTCGAGCGTGATCCGCTCGTCGACTTCGCGCTGCTTGATCGCAGCGGTAATCATGCGGATGGCGCCGAGCCGCTCCCGTTCGCCGGAGCGCATCGCCGCCTTCATATCCTCGGTGATCCGCTCCTTGAGCGTCATCGCCACCGCTCGCGGCGCGGTATCAATACTGGCGCGACGCGCCCGCGGAGGGCGAGCCGGAGCTCGCGCCGCCGAAGCCGCGCATGCTCTCGCGCGAGAGACGCTTCAGGTGGCGTTTCACGGCGGCGGCCTTCTTGCGCTTACGCTCCTGGGTCGGCTTCTCGTAGAATTCGCGGCGACGTAGCTCGGTGAGGACGCCCGCCTTCTCGCAGGCACGCTTGAACCGGCGCAACGCGGCGTCAAAATATTCATTTTCGCGAACACGAACGCTGGGCATTCGGACCTCGAGTAGTCGATGATACGGACCGCCGCGGATCGATCGGCGGGGCGCGCATTCTAAGGTGCGCCTGTGGAAAAGGCAAAATTATGCGCGTCCTCGGCATCGAAACCTCCTGTGACGAGACCGGCGTCGCGATCTACGACGTCGAAAGGGGGCTGCTCGCCAATCGGCTGCACAGTCAGATCGCGCTGCATCAGGCCTATGGCGGGGTGGTACCGGAACTCGCCTCGCGAGACCACGTCGCCCATCTGTTGCCGCTGGTCCGGGCCGCGCTGGACGAGGCGCGGATGGATGCCGGCCCGATCGACGCGATCGCCTACACGGCGGGTCCGGGGCTGATCGGCGCCCTGCTGGTCGGCGCTTCGTTCGCCCGAGGCCTTGCAACCGCCTGGGCGAAACCGGCAATCGCGGTGCACCATCTGGAGGGGCACCTGCTCGCGCCCCTGCTCGAGGTGGATCCGCCGGCCTTCCCCTATCTCGCCCTGCTGGTTTCCGGTGGTCATACCATGCTGGTCGACGTCATGGCGCTCGGGCGCTACCGAGTGCTCGGCCAGTCTCAGGACGATGCGGCCGGGGAGGCCTTCGACAAGACCGCCAAACTGCTCGGCTTGCCCTATCCGGGCGGGGCGGCCCTCGCGGCACTCGCCGAACAGGGCGAATCCGGCGCGTTCCGGTTTCCTCGGCCGATGCTCGACCGTCCGGGGCTCGATTTCAGTTTCAGTGGCCTGAAGACGGCGGTCCGGGTAGCCTTGCGCGACCGAGCGCTGACCGAAAGAACGCGGGCAGACGCGGCGCGGGCCTTCGAGGACGCGGTCGTCGAGACGCTCGCCGAGAAATGCCGTCGGGCGCTTCGCGAGACCGGACGCCGCCGCCTGATCGTCGCCGGCGGCGTCGGCGCGAACCGCCGCTTACGCGAGCGGCTCGTCGAGGTCGCCCGGGACGGTGGCGCGAGCGCCCATTTCCCGCGTCCCGCGTTCTGCACCGACAACGGCGCGATGATCGCCGTCGCCGGGGCGTTGCGTCTGGCGACCGGCCGGGCTTCGGAACTTCGGGTGCGGCCGACGCGGGCCCATTGGCCGCTCGACGCACCGGAAGACGAACCCGCCTAGGAAGACATCTGGAGAGGTATCGACAGCTTCGATGGACAAGATCTTCATTCATGCCTTGAAGACCGAGACGATCATCGGGATCTTCGATTGGGAGCGGCAGGTCCGCCAGAGCGTGCTGCTGGACCTCGAGTTCGAGGCGGACGTCCGCAAGGCGGCGTTGTCGGACTCCATCGCCGATACGCTGGACTACAAGCGCGTCGCCAAGCGGGTGCTCGCGTTCGTCGAGGCCTCGGCGTTTCATCTCGTCGAGACGCTTGCCGAACGCGTCGCCCTGCTGATCCTCGAGGAATTCCGCGTCCCCTGGGTACGCGTCGCGCTCTCCAAGCCGGGCGCCGTGCGTGGATCGCGGGACGTGGGCATCATCCTGGAGCGTCGCCAGGCCGATCTCGACACCTGGCGCGCCCATGGCGCGGCCTCCTGACCAGATCCGGCGGCGCGGCTGACCCGCCGCTCTTTCGAGAGGCATCAACGGAGGTACGTAGAACCCGCAGGTCCGCGGGCTTGAAGATCTATATACCATACATCTTCATCGACGGTGGCGTGCGAGGAGGAATCGGCCATGCGCTTGTTCGCCGCGGGATTCCGCCCGTTTTTTCTCGCGGCCGGCCTCGCCGCACTGCTGCTCGTACCGCTGTGGGCCTGGGTGTTCGCCTGCGGCGGCGCCTTGCCCAATTCCTGGCCGCCGACGCTCTGGCACGCGCATGAAATGGTCTTCGGATTCCTCGCGGCGGCCATCGCCGGTTTCCTGCTGACGGCCGTACCGAGCTGGACCGGTCGCCGCGGGTTCGGTGGTCCGCCGGTCGCGATGCTCGCCGCACTGTGGCTGCTCGCCCGGGTGCTGATCGCCACCGCCGACCTCTGGCCACACCTCCTGGTCGCAGCGGTCGACGTCGCCTTCCTGCCGATGCTCGCGCTGCTGATCGCTCCGCCGCTGTTGCGCTCCGGGAACCGCAATACCCCCCTGCTGACCGTATTCGGGTTGCTCGCCATCTGCGACGCCGCGTTCCACTGGCAACTCGCCGCCGGCAACGCCGCACTCGCCGCGCGCTGCCTGCGCGTCGCGATCGACGTCGTGCTGGTCCTGGTCACGGTGATCGGTGGGCGCATCGTGCCGGCATTCACCTCGAGCGGCCTGCGCGACCGCGATCTGCAGGTTCGTTCGCGCAAAGGCATCGGCGCGGCGGCGATCGCAGTCATGGCCGTCGTCGCCGTGGTGGATGCGTTGCGTCCCGATGGAATGCTGTCGGCCTCGCTCGCGGCGGCGGCCGCGCTGATTCAGGCGGTGCGCCTGGCGCAGTGGCGCAGCCTGCACACCCTCGGCAGGCCGATCGTCTGGATTCTGCACGTCGGCTATGCCTGGATGCCCCTCGGACTTGCGCTGAAGAGCGTGGCCCTGTTCGGCGGTGATGCGTTCGCGGCCTTCTGGCTGCATGCGCTCACCGTCGGCTGCCTTTCGACCATGATCCTCGGGGTCATGACCCGCGCGGCGCTCGGTCACAGCGGACGGCCTCTCGAGCTCGATCCACGCACCGTGGCGTCCTACGTTCTGCTGTTGCTCGCCGCGCTGGCGCGCGTGTTCGGCTTCGCCTGGCTCGCCCTGCCGTATCCGATCGTGATCCTGCTCGCCGCCTCCCTCTGGACGGCGGCGTTCGCGCTCTTCGTCTGGGTCTACGCGCCGATCCTGTTTCTGCCGCGCGCCGACGGCCGGCCAGGCTGAGCCGTGCGGAGGGCGCGGACCGCGCCCGACGCGCTCAGCGCAGCAGCAGCGCGAACCAGCTCGCCGGGCTGCGGGTCACCGCGACGCCGACGATCGCCGCAAAGGTCGTCCAGGCGCCAATGGCTGCGGCGATACGTCCGCGCGGGCTGCGAGCCCTTTTGAGCGCAATACTGCCGAGCACGACATAGAGGACCAGCAAGGCGACCTTCACCGTGAGCCAGGCATCGACCAGCGGGTACTGGTGTACCACCATGGTCAGAGCCACGGCCGCGCCGAGCAGGATGGTGTCGATCAGGTAAGAAGCCCGGCGCAGCACGACGTGGTTGGCCGCGCCCCGACCGGTGATGCGCATCAACGCGCGCGCCGTGAACAGCGAACCCGAAAGGGCCACGCAGTGCACGTGGATCGCGAGCAGGGTCCGGTAGTGCGCGGCGAGCAAGTGCCGGTGCACTCAGTGGTTGATGCGCACCCGCGCGCCATCCTGCGGCTTGAGCTTGAGCAGCGCGCCGAGCGGTCCGGGTTTGCGGACCAGGTCGGCGAGCGTAAATCCGTCGAGGACCTTGATGAAGGCGGCCAGCGCCTGGTCGAGCGCCTCGGCGAGGACGCAGGCGGATTCGATCGCGCAGGTCCTGGAACCGCGGAAGCAGGCGACCACGCCGAAATCCGGCTCCATGCGGCGCACCACCTCGCCGACGTTGATTTCGTCGGGTCGTTTGGCGAGACGCAGGCCGCCGCCCCGGCCGCGCACGGTCTCCACGTAGCCCGCGAGGCCGAGCTGGTGCACCACCTTCATCAGATGGTGCTCCGAGATCGCGTAGACCCTGGCGATCTCCCCGATCGTCGCGAGCTCGCCAGGCCGCAGCGCAAGCCGGATCAGAACCCGCAGGGAGTAATCGGTATAGGTGGTCAGGCGCATGCGTGGGGGAATCCGGCCCTAGGGGTCTTGGACGGTGAACTGTCGCCCGGACGCATTCGAATGTCCATACGCGCTTGCCCGAACCGGCCTTTCCCCGGCGCCCGCCCGGCGTGGCGGGCGCGGTTCACGGTACGAGGTGCGAGTTGCCGAGATCCTTCCATTCGTAGCGCGGGATCTGGATCCAGCGGCCGTCGGTGAACTTCGGCACCTTGTGCACCCGCGTCTGCGCGACGTGCATATGGCCGTCCTTGTCGTCGACCCAGAAATCGATGTCGTAGATCTGGTCCTTGCTGCCGGCAACGCGAAAATCGGTGCACGCAAAATAATGGCCATTGCCGTCGAGCTGTCGCACCGGTTGATGCGTGTCGATGAACTTCAGGTCGAGGACCTTTCCGGTCTTGTCGTCCTTCAGCCGGAAGACCCCGTCGTTCGAGGCGCTGACCCGCATCGCGTGCCGCTCGATCGCCGACATGACCTCCCATCCACGCCGGGTCGCGAGCTGTCCCGGGTGCTCCGACGCCGGGATCCACCACCAGGGGATCGGCTGACGCTCCATGGTCTTCCAGGTGCCGTCCTCGAACAGCGGCGTCTTGTAGATCCTCACTTCGCGAACGTGCAGCATTCCCCGGGCCGGAACGACCCAGAAATCGATCAGGTAACGCTTGCGCGCATCGCCCTGTTCGTGGAATTTCACGTCCGGGAAGAAACCGTATCCGTCGAGGGTGCGCGTGAAATCGATCCCGTCGAACGCGAGCCGCAGCGTCGCTCCGGTCAGCGGGTCGGCGAGCGGGTAAACCCCGCCGTTCGCCGCGACCCGCGCCGCGATCTCGCGTCGCACGAGCTTTTCGGCGTCGGCGCCGTCGAAGTACTCCATCTGCCGTTCGGTGGAAGCGACGCTGCTCGCCGCGATGAAGTCGCGCGCTCTTTGGAGATTCTCACGGGGATGGGCGAGGAACTGGCCTCGGGCGGCCGCGCTGCTGAAACAGTAGGTCTTGCCGTCGCGGTCCGACCAGCGCACGGAGCAGTCCGTCATCACGTGACGGCCCTCGGCGAGCGCTTCGGCGCACTGTCCGCCGAAGCGCGGTTGGACCGGCCCCTGCGAGGACGTTGCGGCCAGGGCGGCGGTCGCTCCGCACATGCCGAGCAGAGCCACGGCGAGCCCGGCGCAGAGGCCTCGGCTCGTGAGCCGGGGCCGCGCTCGCCTCCACGGCGTCGAGCCGCCATCGGCAAACGCCATCGCGATGTTCGGGTGCCCGGACAGGTTCATGGTCGACCCCTCCCCATGCTGAATCCGCCGCTCCCGCCTTTGCGCATCGCGCGGAGCAGGTGGGCACCGTTCGCCGGCCGAGCATACGCCTAAATCGCCGTGCCGCAGTGCGTTTCCCGCGTCCGCGGCTTACAGGCTGCGACCGCCATCGACCGCGATGATCTGTCCGGTCACGAAGGGCGCGTCCCGCACCAGGAACAGGGCCGTGGCGGCGATGTCCTCGGGGCGGCCGTGGCGCCCCAACGCGGTCTTGTCGACGATTTCGCGCTTCAATGACTCGTCGAGGCCGTGCTCGGGCCAGAGCACGGGTCCTGGGGCGATACCGTTGACGCGCACTTCAGGGCCGAGCTCGCGGGCGAGCGAGCGGGTCAGCATCGCGAGTCCGGCCTTCGCGGCGCTGTAGACCGGATGGCCGCGCAAGGGTCGCAAGCCGTGGATGTCGACGATGTTGACGATCGAGCCGCGGCGCGCGCGCAGCGCCGGAGCCGCCGCCTGCGACAGGAACAGCGGCGCCTTGAGGTTGGTGCCGAGCAAATCGTCCCAGGCCGCGGCCGTGATCCGGCCGACGGGCGTCGGATAGAAGCTCGAGGCGTTGTTCACGAGAACGTCGAGCGCGCCGAAACGCTCGAGCGCCGCCTCGATCAGCGATCCCGGCAGGTCCGGGTCGAGCAGATCGCCGCTCAGACATTGCGCCGACCCCGGGCGCAGATCGTTCAGTTCGCGGGTCAGCGCTATCGCCTCGGCATGCGAAGCGCGATAATGCACCAGGACGCTCGCGCCGGCCGAGTGCAGGCCGCGCACGATCGCGGCACCGACCCTGCGGGCGCCGCCCGTGACCAGAGCGACCCGGCCGCTCAACCTCGAATTCCCGTCGTTCTCCGTCATGCGAATCTACGATACCGGAACCCCGATGCAGCGTGAACCCGAGGACCCGCAGGAGTCGGGACATGCGCAAAAGGTCCTCGCCGCGATCGAGAACGCGGTGCGCGAGGCCGGCGGATGGATTCCGTTCGACCGCTACATGGAGATCGTCTTGTATGCGCCCGGTCTGGGCTATTACAGCGCCGGAGCGCGCAAGCTGGGCGCATCGGGGGACTTCACCACGGCTCCCGAGATATCCGCGTTGTTCGGAGCCTGCCTCGCCAGGCAGTGCGCGCAGGTGCTCGCGGACTCGGCCGGGGACACGATCCTCGAGGTCGGCGCCGGCAGCGGCCGACTTGCGGTCGATCTGCTCCGTCGGCTCGAGGCGAGCGGTGCGGCGCCGGCGCGCTACATGATCCTCGAGGTCAGCGCCGACCTGCGTGAGCGACAACGCGCGTCGATTGCCAGCCAGGCGCCGGAGCTCGCCGATCGCGTCCAATGGCTCGACGAGCCACCATCGAGGTCGTTTACCGGTGTGATCGTCGCCAACGAAGTACTCGACGCCCTGCCGGTCACCCGGTTTCGCTGGCGACCCGGAGCGACCGAGGAACTCGGCGTCGTGACCGGCGCTCACGGCCTCGAGATCGCAGCCCGGGCCGCCGACGCCAGGCTCGCCGCGCGTTGCGAGGAGCTGCGCGCGGCGGCCGGCAGCCAATGGCGCGAGGGCTACGTGTCCGAGTACTGTCCGCGGCTCGGCCCCTGGTGTGCGGCGGTCGCCGGGTCCCTGGCCGCGGGCGCCGTGCTTTGGTTCGACTATGGATTGCCGCGCGCGCAGTACTACCTCGCGGAGCGCGACGACGGCACACTGATCGGCCATTACCGCCACCGGGTCGAAGCCGATCCGCTGGCACGTCCTGGCCTGCAGGATCTGAGTGCCTGGGTCGATTTCACGGCGCTGGCCGAGGCCGGAGACGCCGCGGGTTTCGACGTCGCCGGGTATACGACCCAGGCCTATTTCCTGGCCGCCACCGGCATCGACGGCGAGATGCGCCGGCTCGCCGGCGACGATGCGCGGCGCCATGCGGGGCTCGCGTCCGAAGCGCGCCGGTTGCTTTTGCCCGGGGAGATGGGCGAGCGGTTCAAGGCCATGGCCTGGACCCGTGGGCTCCAAGAGCCACTGATCGGCTTCGCGCTGCGCGACCTGCGGCACACGCTCTGACGCCTCGCCGCTTCGCGGCGACGTCAGCCGGGCTCAAGTTGCGCGCGCAATTCCGCGATCGCCTCGCAGCGCCGCCGTCGCAGCAGCGCGGCGATCGCCGCGCCGTCGAGCGTCGCGGTCTCTGCGGCGCCCGGCCGGACCGAGGTCGCCGCGTCGCGGGCGCGCTGCAGGTATTCCCGTTGCGGGTAGGCCCGCTCCTCGAAGCCGAGACGCCCACGCGCGTCGGCCTCGCAGGCGATCAACGCGTCGGCGAAGCGCGCGCCACGGCGCAACGCGTCGGCGCGTTCGAGGAGTTCGAGCACCGTCTCCGGCCGAAGATCGAAGGCGCGATGCGCGAGACCGTGGATGCGCGCCACGATCGCGGCGAGATCCCGGAACTCCGTCGGTACGCGCAGTCGCGCCGCCAGAGCCGTGATCGCCTCGACGCTGCGCTCCTCGTGGCCGCGGTGACGAGGCCAGGACTCGCGCGGCGTCGAACCCTTGCCGAGATCGTGGACCAGCGCGGCAAACCGCACTTTGGGATCGCCGCTCAGACGGACCGCCTGGTCGAGCACCATCAGCGTGTGCCGGAACGTATCGACCTCGGGGTGCCATTCGATCGGCTGCGGAACCCCGGCCAGAGCGTCGATCTCCGGAAAGATCACGCGTAGCGCGCCGCTCGCGCGCAGTACCCGGAAGAATTCGGCGGCCGCCGGTTCGGCGAGCGCCTTGGCGGTTTCCTGCCACACGCGCTCGGGCACGAGCGCATCGACTTCGCCACGCTCGACCATGGCGCGCATCAATTCCATGGTCTGCGGCGCCACGCGAAAGCCGAGCGGCGCGAAACGGGCTGCGAAGCGGGCGACGCGCAGCACGCGCACCGGATCCTCGGCGAATGCGGCCGACACGTGCCGCAAGGTTCGCGAGGCGAGGTCCGCGAGGCCGCCGTAGGGGTCCGTCAGCGTGCCGTCGGCCGAGCGGGCGATCGCGTTGATGGTCAGATCGCGACGCTGCAGGTCCTCCTCGAGCGTGACCGTCGGGTCGGATCGGAAACTGAAGCCGTGATAACCGGGGCCGGTCTTGCGCTCGAGGCGCGCGAGCGCGTATTCCTCGTGCGACTCTGGATGCAGGAAGACCGGGAAATCCCGGCCCACTTCCCGATATCCCAGGGCGAGCAGTTCCTCCCGGGTGGCCCCGACCACGACCCAGTCGCGCTCCCGCTCGGGCAGTCCGAGCAGCGCGTCCCGGACTGCGCCGCCAACGAGATACACTTGCATGCGTGAATGGTAACAGCATGCCGCTCCGGCTCGGTTCGGCGCTCCTGATCGCCCTGTTCGCGCTGTCGGCGAGCGGCTGCTACGAATTGCAGGCCGCCGCCGGCCAGGCGCGCCTGATGTGGCGGCGCCGGCCGATCGAGAGCGTGGTCGCGGATCCGGCGACCGCGCCGCCCTTGCGCCGGAAGCTGCGCGAGGTCGGCCAGATCCTCGCGTTCGCGAACCGGGAGCTCGACCTGCGGGACGGCGGCAGCTATCGCAGTTACGTCGCGCTCGATCGCCCATACGTGGTCTGGAACGTGGTTGCCGCTCCGGTGTTCTCGCTGCGGCCGAAGCGATGGTGCTATTGGTTCGTCGGTTGCATGGCCTATCGGGGCTACTTCGAGCGGCGGCGGGCCTACGCTCACGCCGCCAGTCTGCGCGCCGAAGGACTCGATGTCTCGGTACAGGGCGTCGCCGCATATTCGACCCTCGGGCATTTCGACGATCCGGTGTTGAGCAGCATGATGGGCTGGAGCGACGTCGATCTCGCCGCGATCGTCTTCCACGAACTCACCCATCGGCGTCTGTTCGTGGCCAACGACACGGCGTTCGACGAAGGGCTGGCAACCTTCGTCGAACGAGAGGGCGTGCGCCGCTGGCTGCTCGCCGGGGGACGAGGACCGGACCTTAAGGCGTTCGAGCGTGAGCAGCGCCGATATGCGCGGGTCTACGCGCTGATCCGCGCGACCCGGGTGGCGCTCGCCAGAACCTATGCCGCGCCGTTGCCGGCGCCGCAGAAGCTCGCGCAGAAGCGCACCGAGTTCGCGGCGCTGCGCGCGGCCTATGCGAAACTCGCGGCGTCCTGGGGAACGGCGGCGCCGTTTGCCGGCTGGTTCCGGGACGACCTCAACAACGCCGACCTGGCCTCGGTCGCCACCTACGAACGCTGCGTACCGGGTTTCGCACGGGAATTCGCCGCTGCCGACCGGCGCTTTCCGGCGTTCTTCCGCCGCGTGCGGGCACTCGCCGCGCTGCCGCGCGCGCGGCGCGATGCCGTCGTCTGCGTGCAGGCGCCGGCGGTCTAGAGTTCACGCCCCGCGCGTCGCCGGTAGTCGCCGAGGCGTCGATGCGCGGCGCAAGCGCCGAGGTAGAGCTGGGCCATGCCGTCCATCGGCCGCGGCGCGAAGCCGAGCCGGCCGAAGCCGTCGTCGTGGCAGACGCTGTCGACCGTGAGCGACCGGAAATTGTCCGTGGAGAACGGCCGGCCCGGTACGAAGTCCATCGCCAGTGCCTGCATGCGTGAGGCCCAGCGCGGCAACGGCAGGACGCGCCGCCGCAGACCGACCGCCGCCGCCACGAATTCGACGATCTCACCGAGGCGGTAGACCCGCGGCCCGCCGAGTTCGTAGACCCGGTGAGCCGCAGCGCGCCCCTCGACTCCGGCCGCGAGCGCCTCGACCACGTCATCGACGAACACCGGCTGCATGCGCGCATCGGCCATGGCGAGAGGGAAGACGAACGGCACCGCCGCGAGCAGCGCCGCGAAACGATTGAGGAACGAGTCCCCTGGCCCGAAGATCACCGAGGGGCGGAAGATGCTCCAGCCGAGATCTTCGCAGGACTCGCGTACCAGCCGCTCGGCTGCGCCCTTGCTGCGCAGATAGTGGCTCGGGCCATCCTCGGCCGCGCCGAGCGCGGAGACCTGCAGGTAGCGCCGCGCGCCCACCGATCGGCAGGCCTCGAGCGCCGCACGCGTGAGCTCGACGTGCGCGCGCCGGAAGCCTTCGCCGCCGAAGCCGCGCTCGTTGAGGATGCCGACGAGATTCACGATCGCCGAGTGACCGCGCATGGCGGCCGCGAGCTGGGCGGGGTCGTGGACGGCGCAGTTGCGGACCTCGACCCCGGGCAGGACCCGCAACGAGGGATGCGCCTCGAGGTCGCGCGAGAGAACCGTGACGCCATGACCGGTTCGCGACAGTCGCGCGGCGAGGCGGCTGCCGACGAAGCCGGTGCCGCCGAGAATGCAGACCCGCTCGCTCACCGCCGATCAGCGCAGCGGGATCAGCATCACCGCGGTTCCGCGGCGCACCTTGAGCATCAGGAAGGTCGCGCCCTTGGCGAGAGTGCGCAGCGACTTCGTGTCGGTCACCGCCTCGCGGCCCACGCCGATGATCAGATCGTTCGCGCGCAGCCCGGACTGGGCCGCCGCGCTCCCGTCCTGGATCGCCTTGACCAGCACACCACCTGCGCCCGGCGCGTCGGCGAGCTCGGCGCCGTCGAGCGCCTTGTTGATGATGCCGGCGTTGGCGGTCTCGACATCGGTCTGCCCGCCGATGGTCGCGGTCAGGCGATGGCGCTGGCCGTCGCGCAGCAGGTCGATGCGCACCGTCGAACCCACGCGCAGCATGCCGATGGCATTGCGCAGTTCGCCCGCGCTGGTGACCTTGCCGCCGTTCAGGGCGACGATGACGTCGCCGGTCTTGATGCCCGCCTTGTCGGCGGCCGACCCCTGGATCACGCCGGCGACGAGAGCGCCGCTGGTCTCGTGGAGGCCGAACTCCTTGGCGATCTCCGGCGTGACGTCGTAAATATTGACGCCCAGCACGCCGCGCTTGACCTCACCATAGCGGATCAGCTGCGCCATCACGCTCTTGACCATGTCCACGGGTATCGCGAAGCCGATGCCGATGTTGCCGCCGCTGCGCGAGAGGATCGCGGAATTGATGCCGACCAGCTCACCGCGCAGGTTGACGAGCGCGCCGCCGGAATTGCCGGGATTGATCGAAGCGTCGGTCTGAATGAAATCCTCGTAGCCTTCCGGGTTGATGCCCGAGCGGCCCAGGGCGCTGACGATGCCCGCGGTCACGGTATGTTGCAGGCCGAACGGGTTGCCGATCGCAAGCACGTAGTCGCCGACCTGGAGCCGGCTGGAGTCGCCGAGCGGCATGGCCACGAGGTTCGGCTGCCTGGCCTGCAGCAGCGCGAGGTCCGATCCCTGGTCGGTGCCGATGATCTTCGCGGGGAAGGTGCGGTTGTCGAGCAGCGTGACCGTGATTTCGTCGGCGTTCTCCACGACGTGGTAGTTCGTGACGATATAGCCGTTCTGGGCGTCGACGATCACACCCGAGCCGGCGCTGCGGAACTGTCGTTCCCGTGGGGCAGCGTCCGGGGGCACGTCGAAGAATCGGCGAAAGAACGGATCGTCGAGCAGCGGATTACGCTGACCGGCGCTCGCCTTGATGGTGCCGCGGGTGGCGATGTTCACGACCGCGGGCGAGGCACGTTTGACCACCGGAGCGAGCGAGGGAAGAGGAGCGAGCTCCCGCTGGGAGGATCCGGCGAGGGCGGGTACCGCCGCGGGGGCGAGCGACACGAGCGCTGCGAGCGCGAAGCCCGCCAGTCTTGGACGCAGGTTCATGCGAAGCACACTCCAGTATCGGTCGAGTCGACCGGCCGCTCGGTTGGATGATGGCGGCGAGGCGGGGGAGCGAAGCCCTCTCGATGCCGGCGAAGCGCGGGCCGGACGGCGATCCGTCCGGCCCGCACGGCCAATTCACCTACCATCGGATCTTACACGGAAGCTCGCCGGGGGGCAGGCGAACGACCTTCCGGCTCAGGCCGCTTCGACGGTGATCCGTTGCGGCTGCACCTGGGCAAGCTTCGGAATCGAGATCTCGAGCACGCCATGCGAGGCCTTCGCCCGGATGCCCTGGGCATCGGCGGACTCCGGCAGGCTGAAGCGCCGCTCGAACTCTCCCTTGATGCGCTCGACCCGGCGATAGCCTTCGGCGCTTTCGCGCTGCGTTTCCTCGCGGCGGCCGCGGATCGTGAGCACGCCCTGCTCGGAGGTGATCTCGACGGCCTTGGGATCGACGCCCGGCAGGTCCACGTAGACCAGGTAGCGACCGCTCTCCTCGTGAATGTCCACCGGGGGCAGCCATGCGCCGGAGTCGGCCGCGGTCGCGATCGGCGCGCCGAACAGGCGGTCGATGTCCTTCTGCAGTCGGTTCACCAGAGCCCAGGGCTCGTAACGTACGACGGTCATCGGTAATACCTCCTCGGTTGAAATGCAGATCGACTCTGCTTGCTGCCGGAGATAGGGCTCGCCGTTTGGATTTCAACGGGGCGGAGAATGCGCGCGAAGGCGCTGCGGGTCGCGCCCCACCGGGGAATGGGATCGGGGACGAGGAGGACACAATATATTGAGGTCGAAGCCGCGGGCACTTGACCCGAGGAATTAAAAATGCAATACCGCGAAATCTCAGAAACAATTTATAACGTATTGTTTTTTATGAATAAAAACCGGTGAATTTCGTGTCATAATTCGCTTGACGCGACTCGCCGCCGAGACTTACCCTTTGCTCCCCAATCACAAGATCTAGTGTTCGGCCGGTACCGCGTGCGGTGACCCTCGAGGTCCTTCCGCCACGCGGACCGGCATCGGACCTTCGGGAGTGTTCGATGTGGTCTCGGAAGGTGAAAGTCGCCCGATACACGACGGAGCAGAAGCCACGCCCATGAATACAGTGGTCAAGATACAACCCAAGGACGTCGCCAGCATTGCCTTCCAGGAGGCCTCGCTCGACATCTGGGACAAGAAATACCGGCTCACCGCGAAGGATGGATCGCCGATCGATCAGTCGATGGACGAGACCTATCAGCGCGTCGCCCGGGCGCTCGCCGACGTCGAGCCCGAGAGTTCGCGCACCCACTGGTACGAGTCGTTCCTCTGGGCCTTGCGGCACGGCGCGATCCCCGCGGGTCGGGTGACCTCCAACGCCGGCTCGCTCGAACACAAGCCGGCCACCTCGACGATCAACTGCACCGTGTCGGGGACGATCCGCGACTCGATGGACGACATCCTCAACAAGGTCCACGAGGCCGGACTCACGCTCAAGGCGGGCTGCGGGATCGGCTACGAATTCTCCACTCTGAGACCGCGTGGCGCCTATGTCTCGGGCGCGGGCGCCTACACGTCCGGACCGCTGTCCTTCATGGACATCTACGACAAGATGTGTTTTACGGTGTCCTCGGCCGGCGGCCGCCGCGGCGCCCAGATGGGCACGTTCGACATCGGCCACCCGGACGTGCTCGAGTTCATCCGTGCGAAGCGGGAGAACGGCCGGCTGCGACAGTTCAATCTGTCGCTGCTGATCACCGACGAATTCATGAAGGCGGTGCAGAACGACGCCGACTGGCGTCTCGCCTTCCCGTTGAGCCAGCGCGAATTCGACGTCGACCGGCCTGATGTTCACGACCGGGCGAACTTCGTCTGGCGCGAATGGCCGTATCCGGGCGAATACGTCACCAACGAGGAAGGGCTGGTTGCCTGCAGGGTGTACAAGACGCTGCCGGCGCGCCGGGTCTGGGACCTGATCATGTCCTCGACCTACGACTTCGCCGAACCGGGATTCATCCTGATCGACCGGGTCAACGAGATGAACAACAATTGGTGGACGGAGAGCATCCGTGCGACCAATCCCTGCGGCGAACAGCCGCTGCCTCCCTACGGTTCCTGCCTGCTCGGTTCGGTGAACCTGACGAAGTTCGTGGTCGATCCGTTCACCGAGAACGCGCGGTTCGACTGGGAGACCTATCGCAAGGTCGTCAAGATCTTCACGCGCATGCTCGACAACGTGGTCGAGATCAACGGTCTGCCGCTCGCGCAGCAACGCGACGAGATCATGCGCAAGCGGCGGCACGGCATGGGATTCCTCGGGCTCGGTTCGACGATCACGATGCTGTGCATGAAATACGGATCGCGCAAGTCGGTCGCGTTCACGCAGAATGTCTCGCGCGAAATGGCGATCGCCGGCTGGGAGGCGGGACTGGAGCTCGCGCGCGAGAAGGGTCCCGCGCCGATCATGACCGAAGAGTTCACCGTCACCGCGGATATGTTGCGCAAGCGGCCGGAAATGGCGAGGGACGGCTGGCGCGTCGGAGCGAAGATTCCGGGGCGCGTGCTGCATGCACGTTACAGCCGCTACATGCAGCGCATCGCCGAGGCGGCGCCCGAGCTGGTCGACGAGCTCGCCGAAGTGGGTGCCCGCTTCACCCACCACACATCGATCGCGCCGACCGGCACCATCTCGCTGTCGCTCGCCAACAACGCGTCGAACGGGATCGAGCCCTCGTTCGCGCATCATTATTTCCGCAACGTGATCCGTGAAGGCAAGAAGTCGAAGGAGAAGATCGACGTGTTCTCCTTCGAGTTGCTCGCCTACCGCGAGCTGGTCAATCCGCGGGCGATGCCCAACTCGCAGAACGCCGCTGAGCGCTTGCCGGAGTACTTCGTTTCCGCCGACGACATCGGGCCGCGCGAGCACGTCGACATCCAGGCGGCTGCGCAGATCTGGGTCGACTCCTCGATCTCGAAGACGGCGAACGTGCCGACCGACTACAAGTACGAGGACTTCAAGGACATCTACATGTACGCCTACGAGCAAGGGCTCAAGGGCTGCACGACCTTCCGCTTCAATCCGGAAGCGTTCCAGGGCGTTCTCGTGAAGGAGGACGACCTCAAGAACACCACCTATGTCTTCACGCTCGAGGATGGCAGCGAGGTCGAGGCGCGCGGCGACCAGGAAATCGAATATGACGGCGAGACACACACGGCCGCCAACCTGTTCGACGCTCTCAAGGAAGGCTACTACGGGAAGTTCTGAAATGGCGCACCTCAAGATCGACAAGAAAATCACCAAGTATCGCGTTCGCAAGGCCGAGACCGAGGAGGCGGCGAAGTCCGCGCCGAAGGAGCCCGCCAAGCCCCAGGACAACGTGATCTGGATGCACGAGAAGCTCGAGCGGCCGGAGGTGCTGATCGGCTCGACCTACAAGATCAAGACTCCGGTGTCCGATCATGCGATGTACGTGACGATCAACGACATCATCCTGAACGAGGGGACTGCGCACGAACAGCGGCGGCCGTTCGAAGTCTTCATCAACTCGAAGAACCTGGATCACTTCCAGTGGATCGTGGCGCTCACCCGGGTCATTTCCGCCGTATTTCGCAAAGGCGGCGACACGACTTTCCTGGTCGATGAGCTGAAGGCGGTGTTCGATCCTCGCGGCGGCTACTGGCAGCCGGGGGGCAAGTACATGCCCTCGACGATCGCCGAACTCGGCCACGTGATCGAGCGTCACCTGCAGTCGATCGGCTTGCTGAAGAAGCCGGGCCTCGACGAACATCAACGCAAGCTCGTCGACGAGAAGCGGGCGGAATTCGAGGCGCGAACCAAGCAGACCGACGCGTTCTCCAAATCGGTGTTCCCGGAGGGCGCGCAGCTGTGCTCGAAGTGCAATACCGCCGCCGTGGTGATGATGGACGGATGCACGACCTGTCTGAACTGCGGCGATTCGAAGTGCGGCTGAGCGACCGCCCACCGCTGCCTTAGCGCCTCCGGAAGGACGGCCCGCGGCCCGCATTTGGGGTCCGACGTCCCCCAGCGTGTCATACAACTGTCACGAATCCGTAGTATCTATGTCGCGCGCGGCCGACGCGTCGTCTCCATCAACTATGGGATTCGCACATGAACGCAGAGTATTTGCGGGGAATTCGCAGCTTCCGTCCTGATTCACTCCGGCGGCCCAAGCGCCGATCCGCCGCCACGACGGCGATCGTCGCGTTGCTCGGTGTCTCGGCCGCATCGGGGTTTGCACCCGCTCGGGCGGAGACGACGGATGCGTCGGTCATCCAGACGCTGAAGCAGCAGGTGCAGCAGCTGCAAAGCGAAATCGACCAGATCGAGGCGCGCGAAGCCGCGAAAGCGTCTCCGGCGCCGTCGGCCGCCGCGGCCGCCCAGCCGGCGTCCATGCCGAGCCAGGCTGCGCCGTCGGGCAAGCCGGAAAAGCTCTCCGACCTCGCCCTCGGCAAGGTCAAGCTGAGCGCCCTGTTCTTCGGCGACTACGCCTACTATTCGAAGACCGGGTTCGGCCCCCAGTTCCTGACGCAGCTCAATCAGGACGGGCCGGGTAACAACGGCTTCAATTCCTTCGACGTGACCCGTACCTACCTCAACTTCTTCTACACTCCGACCGATGCGGTGACGTTGCGAGTGACGCCGAACATCTACCGCCAGGTCGACGTCTCCGGCGCGACCGGCAACGGAAAGAACTCGGGTATCGCCTCGAGCTCGAACGGCAACCTCGGGTTCCGCCTTAAATACGCCTACGTCGAATTCAACTCGCCGTTCAAGGGCAGCGCGGCCTTCGGCAAGGACAAGGTCACGCTCGGTCAGACGACCAATCCCCTGGTCGACTGGGAAGAGGGGCTCACCGGACGGCGCTACATCTACCTGACGCCGTGGAACTACCTGAGCCTCAGCTCGACCTACTCCGGTGCGACCGTGCACGGTCCGGTGATGATCGGCGGGCGGGAGTACCTCGATTATCACGTGGGCATCTTCAATACCGCGAGCTTCCACGCACTCGAGGTGAGCGAAAAGAAGCAGGCGATGGCGCGAGTGACCTGGTATCCGTTCGGAACGGACAGCGATCGCACCGGCTTCGGTGTCACCGCCTTCGGCGACTATGGTTACGTCACCAAGACGCCGGACAGTCCGAGCACCTCGCTCGATCGCTGGGCGTTCCTGCTGCATTATCAGACCCTCGACAAGCGCTATCTGATCGCGGCGGAGTACGATCTCGGGCGCAACGCGTTCTCGGTCGGCAATCTCTTCTCGGGCGCGGGTCCCGCCGATGCGCTGGGTCTGGCGTCGACGCCGACTCCGTACGCCAATTTCTCGAGCATGGCTTCGGCGATCCTGGGGGGTACCAATACCCATCAGGAAGGCTTCGACGTGTTCGGACATGCGCAGATTGGCTCCTCGCCGTTCTACCTGTTCGGCTTCTTCCAGCAGTTCAAGCCCAATACCCATGTCCTCGGCGCCAACCCGTTGGACTTCCAGCGCACGGTTGCCGGCGTCAGCTATCACTTCAATGACCACCTGGACTTCGCGCTGGACGACCAGAACCTCACGTTCACGCACCGGAACACGGGGATGAGCGCTGCGGCGCTGGCGCCCCTGAGCGGATCCCTCGCCGCTGCCAATCCGAACGGCATCGCCAATGTGCTGACGGATACGAATGTGATCTTCCTGAACCTGCAGTATTCCTACTGAATCGGGCGCAGTCCGTACGGGGCGATCCGCGGAACCGATCCCGCGGATCGCCTCGCGCGCCGACCGCGAGGAGGGGATCCCCGAACCGTCCGCCGTCGATCGAATCCGGCTAGAATGCAGAGCTTCGCCGTCGGATTGAGGGGGTCGCGGAGTTGCCGCGCGTAAGCGAGTGTCGAAAAGTGCCTGCTGACCCCCTCGTCGCGGGCGCGCCGGGGCGACGCTGCGGATGAGCTGGCTCGCCTGGCTCGCGCCCTGGGAGTTCTCGCCCACGGTGATCGTGACGATCGGTCTCGCGGCCGGTCTGTACCTGCGGGGCCAGATGAGGATCCGCTGCGGATTCTGGCGACCGTTCGCGTTCTGGGTCGGCCTCGCCCTGGTATACGCCGCGCTGCACACGCGGCTCGATTATTACGCAGAGCGCGAATTCTTCGTCCATCGCCTGCAGCATCTGCTTCTGCATCATCTCGGTCCGTTCCTGATCATGCTGTCTTCCCCGGGGCCGGTCATGAGGGCGGGGCTGCCGCTCGCCTGGCGGACCCGCCTTTGGCGGCGTGCGCTGGCTCAACCCGCGCTGCGGCTCGCTCTCGATCTGCTGCTGAACCCCTGGGTCGCCTCGATCCTGTTCTTCGGAATCATCTATTTCTGGCTCTGGCCCTCGCTGCATTTCATCGCCATGCTCGACTGGCGTCTCTACCGCGTCATGAACTGGAGCGTCACGATCGACGGCCTGCTGTTCTGGTGGCTGGTACTCGATCGCCGGCCCAAACCGCCGGCGCGGCTCGCGCCGGGTGTGAGGATTCTCATTTCGTTGATCGTGGCCTTGCCGCAGATCCTGGTCGGCGCCTACGTCACGTTCACGCGGCACGATCTCTACCCGCTCTACGATCTTTGCGGGCGGGCGTTTCCGTCGATCAGCGCGATGCGATCGCAGCGCATCGGCGGGCTGATCCTGTGGATTCCCAGCGCGATGATGAGCGTCATCGGTGCGCTGGTCGCGCTGCGGCACTGGATCTCGCTGTCGTCGCGCGGTCGTTTGCCGCGCACCGGGACGGCGCGGGCGGCGCGCTGAGTGGCTCGGTCTGGGGCCGGTCAGTGCGGACCGGTCGCGTTTGCGGGCCGGACGACGAACTCGACCGTCTGTGAGCGGCCGTTCGCGTAGGTGAGCCGGATCTCGACGTGCGCGCCGATCACGACCGGGCGCCGCGGCTGGATCAGCATCAGGTGATAGCCGCCCGGGGAGAGCCGGATCGAGCCACGGGCCGGGACCGCGAGCCGTGCCACCGGAAGCATGCGTTCGAGGCCGCCGCTCGATAGGCTCCGATGGATCATGGTCCGCGCGAATTCGGTGCTCTCGGCGCCGACCAGGACGACCGGCGCGTTGGTGCGGTTGTAGAGCACGGCATAGCCGGCGGCCGGCAGGCCCGCGGGCAGCCAGCGGATCCAGGCCGCGCGGACCTCGAGCGGTGCGCTCATGGTCTGGCCGGCGGCGGCGTGCGTCGTCCAGGCGCTCGCGAGCCAGCAGATCGTCGCCATCGCCCGGCGGCGCGACATCACGAGGGGTGTTCCATGCCGATCAGCAGGCGAAGATCGCCGGCAATGTCGTCCTCGGAATTCGCCGGGCTCGCGAGCAGCCGTGCCCGGCCCTCGGAATCGAACACGTAGATCGCGGAACTGTGGTTGACCTCGTAGGCGCCGTGACCGAGGTCGGGGCCGCGGGTGAAGGCGACGCGATATCGCTTGGCGAGCGTGACGATCTCGTTCATCGACCCGGTGAGTCCGACTGCGCGGGGGTCGAAGGCCGCGGCATACTCGCCGACGATTTTCGGGGTGTCGCGCGCCGGATCGACGCTCACGAACAGGATGCGGACCCGATCGGCCAGCGGACCCAGCTTCTGCATGACGAGATGCAGGTGGGTCATAGTGAGCGGACAGGCGTCCGGACAGTGCGTGTAGCCGAAGTACAGCACGACGTCATGGCCGCGGAAGTCCCGCGCCGTCACCGGGCGGCCTGCGCCGTCGGTGAGATGGAAAGCGAGATCCGGCAGATGGCCGGACACGTTCGTCAGTTTCCAATCAGGCTGTGGTGCGCGAGAGCAGGCTGCCAGGAACAGCAGCATCGCCGGCCAGATCCAGCGGCGCAGGGGCAAGGTGCGCGGTTCGGTCAGGGGAGTCGGGCGAATCATGGGGCGCAAGCATACCCCTGCCTGCCGAGGCGTGGGAACGGTGGCTGCGCGCCTGCCGCAATCGCCCCGGGAGGTGAAGAGCGCGTGTCGTGAGGCAAGTCCGCTGGTGATCGATCGTTTCGTGGTTATAATCGAAACTCATGAGTCCTCGATCGCGCCTGTCGAACTGGGCGCCGGCGGTGGCGGCGTCCATGCTGCTCGCCGCGGCGATCCAACCGCCTCCCGCCGGAGCGGCGCCGGCCATTGCGCGCCTGCTCGCCAACCACATCGTGGTGCGCAAGGCCGCGCACATGATGTACCTGTACCACGACCAGCAGTTGCTGGCGATCTACCACGTCGAACTCGGATTGAATCCGGTGGGCCAGAAGGAGCGCGAGGACGATTTCCGCACTCCGGAAGGCCATTACCGCCTGGAAGAGCGCAACCCGCGCAGCCTTTATTTTCTGTCGATCCAGGTCTCCTACCCGAACGGCCAGGACGAGGCGCGAGCGCGGCGCCACCATTGGGCTCCGGGCGGTGAAATCATGATTCACGGCACGCCGAACTCGCCGCGTTATCCCGCCGCCTATTACGCGACCAACGACTGGACCAACGGCTGCATCGCCTTGTCGAACTCCGACATGGTCGAGTTGTGGATGCGCACAGAGAACGACATTCCGATCGACATCTATCCCTGAAGGGTCGCTCGTGGAAGCGGAAATCCTTTCATCGGACGTGGTCGATGCCCGCGTCGCACCGAAGGGCAGCCTGGAGCATCTCTCCCAGGAGGAGATCGCCAGACTGCTCGACGCCGGGCAGGGCGGCCTCTACCCGCTGTTTCGCAAGTGCGCGCTCGCGGTGCTCAACTCCGGGAGCAAGATCGATGACGCGCGCATCATCTTCGAGAAGTACCGTGATTTCGACCTGAAGATCCTGCGCAAGGCCTGGGGCATCAAGCTGGAGATCAGGAACGCACCGGCGACCGCCTTCGTCGACGGAGTGATGATCCGCGGTCTCAAGGAACACCTGTTTGCGGTGCTGCGCGACGTGGTGTTCATTTCCAACGAGGTGGTCGACGGCGGCCGCTTCGACCTGCGGGCCTCGAGCGGCATCACCAACGCCGTTTTCCACATCCTGCGCAACGCCCGCGTTCTCGAATCCCAGGTCAGACCGAATCTCGTGGTGTGCTGGGGCGGCCACTCGATCGTGCGCGATGAGTACGACTACACCAAGCGGGTCGGTTACGAACTTGGCCTGCGCGGCGTGGACGTGTGCACGGGGTGCGGGCCCGGTGCGATGAAAGGCCCGATGAAGGGGGCCACGATCGGCCATTCCAAACAGCGCATCGGCAACGGCCGGTACATCGGCCTGACCGAACCCGGGATCATCGCCGCCGAGCCGCCGAATGCGATCGTCACGCAGCTGGTGATCATGCCGGACATCGAAAAGCGACTCGAAGCCTTCGTGAGGCTCGGTCACGCCATCGTCGTATTTCCGGGCGGCGCCGGAACGGCCGAGGAAATCCTCTACCTCCTCGGAGTACTGCTCGATCCGGCCAATCGGGACCAGCCGTTACCGGTCATTTTCACCGGACCGTCGGGCAGTGCCGATTACTTCGAGCAGATCCACCGATTCGTCGGCGCGACGCTCGGCTCCGAAGCGCAGTCCCTGTACCGCATCGTGCTCGACGATCCCGCGGAGGTCGCTCGGACCCTCGTTCAGGGTCTTGCGCGCGTCCGCGAGTACCGTCGTGCCGCCAGCGACTCCTTCGGCTTCAACTGGCTGCTCAAGGTTCCGTACGAGTTCCAGAGGCCCTTCGAGGTCTCGCACGAGTCCATGGCGGGACTACGGCTCGCGCGCGACCGTCCGGTGCACGAGCTCGCGGCGGATCTGCGCCGCGCGTTCTCGGGGATCGTCGCCGGCAACGTCAAGGAATCCGGGATTCGGGAGATCGAACGCCGCGGGCCGTTCGAGCTGACCGGAGAAGCGCAGATCATGGGTCCGCTGGACCACTTGCTGCGGTCGTTCGTCGCGCAGCGGCGCATGAAGCTGGCGGGCAGCGACTACCAACCCTGTTATCGGCTGGTCGCGTGAGCGGCGGACGGCGCATCGGATACCGATTCCGACTTCCGGACGGCTCGGAACGCGCCCTGGACTTCGAATTCTCCGAGCGCGAATTCCGCCTGATCAACGCACCGCCGATCGATGTCCCGTTCTGGGCCGAGCTCAACTTCAATCGGTGCCGCAACTGTCCGCTGGATCCGGCCATGCACGGGCATTGTCCGCCGGCCCTGCAGATGGTGGGGCCGGTGCGGGCACTTGCCGATCTGGTGTCCTTCGACGACGTGGCGGTCTCGGTGGACGCGGGCGGGCGAATCGTGAGCGCCCACATCAGCGTTCAGGAGGCCCTGTCCTCGGTGTTCGGTCTGATCATGGCGACCGCAGGTTGTCCGTGGACGGATCGCCTGCGCCCAATGGCGCGATTCCACCTGCCGTTCGCGGACGAGACCGAAACGCTGTATCGCAGCGTGACGATGTTCCTGCTGGCCCGCGAATTCGCCGGTGACGCCGATCGCGGATTTGCAGGCCTCGAGGACCTCTACCGCAATCTGCATCTCGTCAACCGCGACATGTCGAGGAGGCTCGGCGCCGCGACGCACACGGATCCGGCACGCAATGCCATCGCGCTTCTCGACGTCTATGCGGCGCTGCTGCCCGCTGCGATCGAGGATTCGCTCGCCGAACTCGAGCCTCTGTTCGAGGCCTGGGTCGAGCGGCGCGGAACGACGATTTAACTTACCGCGGACATTGCTGAGAGGCGCATCGCAGAGCGCGCCGAGGTCGGGTATGGCGGCCGCGCGCTTGTGACACAGTTCCTGTCGGGGCTTCTCGCCGGGACTTAAGTTGCCGGCAAGGAACCCGAGCCGGAACGATGAGCGACCACAAGATCAAATCCGTCTATCGCGGCGTCGACCGCCGCGCGCCTCGACCCGCCGCCGATGAGGCGGTTGGCTATCGGGAGGCCGGGCGTCGCGCGAAAATCGGCGGACGGCACGCGGCGATCACCAACGATCTCTACAGCTGGCACAGCTACAAGAGCTGGGCCGACCGCATGCGCGGCACCTGGGACGAGAAGAAATAAACCCCGCGCTCCGCCGTCGCGCGGTTCGCTGCGCGGCCTGTGACCGGAAGCACGTCCTCGCGGCGATTCGCGCTCTAGACTGGGTTCCCATATGGAATGGGTCCTGCAGCTGCTCGATGAAGTCGACGATCTCATCGCGATCGTCCGTCACTTTGCGACCGGTATCGGCGTGACCGTGCCCCGCCTGCCCACCGCCGCGCTACACTTGCGCAGCGAAACAGGAAATCCCCATCCCCATGCGCCGCTGGCTACTCGTCTTTCTGCTCTGCGGGCCGGTCACGGCCTGTCACGGTAACGATCCTTCCGCGCGCCGCGTCGACGCGCCGACGCAACTTCGGATCGTCGATCTGCGGGTCGGCCGCGGAGCCGCGCTGCGGACCGGCGAGGTGGCGCTGGTCGATTATACGGGCTGGCTCTACGATTCCATGGCGCCTGAGCACAAGGGGCGCGAGTTCGACAGTTCCCGGTCGCGCGCCACGCCGTTCCAGTTCCGCGTGGGCACCGGCGCGGTGATCCCGGGCTGGGATCGCGGACTCATCGGGATGCGGGTCGGCGGGCGCCGCGAGCTGGTGGTCCCGGCCGCACTCGCTTATGGACAGCGCGGCGCCGGCGGCGTGATCCCTCCGGGTGCCGCACTGTTGTTCGACGTCGATCTCGTGGGTATCCAGTGAACCCTGGCGCGATCGCCGAACGGACCGTGATCCAGGGTCCCGCGGGCCCGATCGAAGCGGTGGCTGAGGAGGCCGCGGGAGCCGGAGATTGCTACGGCGTGATCTGTCATCCGCATCCTCTCTTCGGCGGCACCATGGACAATAAGGTGGTCACCACCGTCGCGAGGGCGCTGCAGGCGTGTGGCGTGCCGACACTGCGGTTCAATTTTCGCGGTGTGGGAGCGAGTGCCGGCCGCTACGCCGAGGGCATCGGCGAGTGCGAGGACGCACTTGCGGTGGTCGATTTCGGCGCGCGACGCTGGCCGGGCCGAGCCCTGGTACTTGCCGGTTTCTCGTTTGGGGCCTATGTCGCCGCGCGAATCGCCGAGCGGAGGGACCCGCGCCGCCTGTTCCTGGTCGCGCCCCCCGTTGGACGATTCGACTTCAGCGTCCTGGGGCCGCCACGCTGCCCGTGGATCGTGATTCAGGGAGATGCCGACGACGTGGTGGACCCCGCCGCGGTGATTGGCTGGGCGCATTCGCTGGTGCCGGCACCCAGGCTGCACGAGATGCCCGGGGCCGGGCACTTCTTCCACGGCCGCCTGATCGAACTGCGCGATCTGGTGAGCGGCGAAATCCGGAGCGCCTGAGGTCGTTCAGGCCGCTCCGGATCAAGGACCGTAGACCCTTAGTTGACGAATTCCTTGAGGTTCTTGAGCGCGGCGATGCGCACTTTCTTACTCGCCGGCTTCGCCTTGAACATCATCTTCTCGCCGGTAAAGGGATTGACGCCCTCACGCGCCTTGGTTGCCGGCTTCTTGACGACCTTCATCTTGAGCAGGCCGGGCATCGTGAACATGCCGTGGCTGCGAAGGCTCTTCTTGATCGAAGCCGACAGGGAGTCAAACACGGCTCCGACCTGCTTCTTGGTGAGCTCGGTGTCCTTGGAAATGCTCGCCAGAATCTCCGATTTGGTCGGTGCTGCATTCTTTTTCGCCATTTCAATCTCCTACTGTGTTTTCCGAATGCGGGTTGCGAACGCCCACGAATCAAACTCGGCGCCGAAAATAACACAGAAAAAAGCCGATGTTTAGCGCATTCGCGAAAAAAAACGGCTACGCCGAGCGTGCCGGAGACTGCATTTTCAGGGCTTTCCGTTTGCGATCCGTTCACGCCCGTCGTCGCGGGCGCCGGATTCACAGGCGCGCGAGCAGGACGAGCATTGCCCCGATCGCGATCGAAGCCCACAGGACCGAGAAATCGATCTGACCGATCGGCGGGATCCAGCGACGGATCCGGCGCAGCACGGGCTCGCACAAATCCGCGGCGAGACCAATACCGGGCGAGTGGCCGCGCGGTGCGAGGAAACTGCTCATCCAGTAGATCAGCAGCGCGAACAGGTACACGCGAAGCAGCAGATCCGCGAGACCGATCGCCGCCAGGTGCAGCAACGAGCCGAGGTCGACCGCGAACACCCCGTAGAGCGCGAAGCGCGCCCACACGCGCAGCGCGGCCATCGCGCAGACTGCGACGACGGTGGCCGAATCGACCTTGCCGGCCGGAGGCAGCACCCGCCGCAAGGGTCGGATCAGCCAGTTGGTGACCCGCACGATCGCATCCGCGAGGGGATCGCGGAAATCCGCGCGGACCAGCTGGAACAGCAGTCTCAGCAGGAAAGCGAGCGTCAGTAGCCAGAGTAGCGTGTCGACCAGGTAACTGATGACGTCCATTGCGATGTGGTCCGGGTGAGCGAGCGGTGCGGGAGGAGGTCAGGTCGGGGCGAATTCCGCGGCGAGTTCGGCCGAGCGCCGCCGGGCGGCACCGAGCGCTCGTGCGACGATCGCGCCGAACCCAGCCGCCTCGAACTCGGCCAGGGCCGCCGCGGTGGTGCCGCCCTTGGACGTGACCTGCTCGCGCAAGGTCGCGAGCGACGCCGTGTCCGCGTGCGCCATCTGCGCTGCGCCGAGCGCGGTCTCGACCGTGAGCCGATGGGCGGCATCCGCCGGCAGCCCGAGGTCCCGGGCGGCGCTCTCGAGCGCTTCCATGAGCAGGAAGAAGTAAGCCGGGCCGCTGCCCGACAGGGCGGTGACCACGTCCATCTGTTCTTCGTGCTCGACCCAGACCGTCAATCCAACCGCTCCCAGGATCGCTTCGGCCCGATCGCGATCGAGCGCGGATACGGTCGGTGGCGCAAACAGACCGGTTGCCCCGAATCCCTGCAGGGCTGGACGGTTCGGCATCGCCCGTACGATCGGCTGCGGCCTGGTCAGCCAGCGGCCGATGGACGCGTGGTCGATTCCGGCGGCAATGGAGATCACGAGAGCCTTCGGATCGCCGATGCGCGGCGCGAGATCGACGAGGACCGAGCGCATCTGTTGCGGCTTCACGGCGAGCAGCACCACGTCGGCCGTCGCGGCGAACGCCCCGGCATCCGCATGCGCGATGAGTCCAAATTGCACCCGAAGGTCCTCGCGCCGTGCCGCATCGGGGTCGACGACCGACAGGCTCTGCGCGGAAATGCCGCGTCGGAGCAGGCCGCCGATCAGTGCCGCCGCCATGTTGCCGCCGCCGATGAACAAAATTCTGCCGGGATCCTGCATCGCGCTCACCACCTCATACACCATGCGATCAATGACGTTCGCCGAACAGTGCCGTACCGATCCGCACGTGGGTCGCCCCCGCGGCGATCGCGGCCTCGAAGTCGCCGCTCATGCCCATCGACAACACGTCCATGGCGAACCCCTCGGCATTCATCCTCTCGCGCAGCGCGCGCATCTCGGTGAACACGGCGTGCTGGCGCTGCGGGTCGGACAGCGCGGGCGGCAGGCACATCAGGCCCCGCAGGCGCAGCCGAGGCAGGCGTACGACCGCGCCGGCGAGTTCGGGTACTGCGGCGGGAGGCAGGCCGCCCTTGCCGGCTTCGGCCACGAGCGCCACCTGTATGCAAACCTGCAGCGGCGGCAGGTGCGGCGAACGCTGATCCGACAGGCGGCGGGCGATCTCGATCCGATCCAGGCCGTGAACCCAGGCAAACCGCGAGGCGATCGCGCGAGTCTTGTTGGCCTGAACCCGCCCGATGTAATGCCAGGTGAGCGGCAGGTCGGCGAGGAGGTCGATCTTCGTCTCGGCCTCCTGCAGGTAGTTTTCACCGAAATCCGTGACGCCTGCCGCGGCCGCCGCCCGCAGGACTTCGGCAGGCTGTGTCTTGCCGACCGCGACCAGGGTGACGTCGGCGGGGTCACGGCCGGCCGAGACCGCGGCGCGCGCGATGCGCTCGCGGACGGCCGCCAGCGCGACCGGCAAATTCTGCGGACCAATTAACATATTGGCCGTCCATACCCTCTTATATACTCGAACGTGGCCAAAAGAGGCCCGATCAGGAGCCGTCCATGGCGGTCGACATCGCTCAGCTGCTCGCCTTCGCGGTCAAGAATCACGCGTCCGACCTTCATCTGTCGGCCGGCGTGCCGCCCATGATCCGCGTCGACGGCGACATGAAGCGCATCAACATGCCGGCGCTCGCGCACAAGGAAGTGCACAGCATGGTGTACGACATCATGAACGACAAGCAGCGCAAGGCGTTCGAGGAATTCTTCGAGACGGACTTTTCGTTCGAGATCCCCAAGCTCGCGCGCTTCCGCGTCAATGCATTCAACCAGAACCGCGGCGCGGGCGCGGTGTTCCGCACCATCCCCTCGACCATACTCTCGCTCGACGAGCTCAATGCCCCGAAGACTTTCAAGGACTTGTGCATGCTCCCCCGGGGCCTCGTGCTGGTCACGGGACCGACCGGATCCGGCAAGTCGACCACGCTCGCGGCGATGGTCAATCACTGCAACGACAACCGGCCAGACCACATTATAACCATCGAGGACCCGATCGAGTTCGTGCACGAGAGCAAGCGCTGTCTGGTCAATCAGCGCGAGGTCCATCGCGACACGCTCGGATTCAGCGAGGCGCTGCGCTCGGCGCTGCGCGAGGACCCCGATGTCGTGCTGGTCGGAGAAATGCGCGATCTGGAGACGATCCGCCTCGCCCTGACCGCGGCCGAGACCGGCCACCTCGTGTTCGGCACGCTGCACACGAGTTCGGCGGCCAAGACGATCGATCGCATCGTCGACGTCTTTCCGGCGGCGGAGAAGGAAATGGTGCGCGCGATGCTCTCCGAGAGCCTGCGCGCGGTGATCTCGCAGACGCTCATGAAGAAGATCGGCGGCGGGCGTATTGCGGCGCACGAAATCATGATCGGAACACCCGCGATCCGTAACTTGATTCGCGAAGGGAAAATTGCCCAAATGTACTCCGCGATCCAGACGGGCCAGGCGCAGGGCATGCAGACGCTCGATCAGTGCCTGCAGGACCTCGTGCAGAAGGGCCTCGTCAGTCGCGAGGAAGCCCGCTACAAGGCGCAGAACAAGGACAGCATCTGATATGGAACGCGACCAGGCGATTCGGCTGATGCAGGACCTCCTGCGCCGAATGGTTGAAAAGAAGGGCTCGGACCTGTTCATCACCGCGGGGTTCCCGCCGGCGATCAAGATCGACGGAGAGATCCGCCCGCAGTCCGAGCGCTCCCTGACCGCCGAACAGAGCGCCTCGCTCGTGCGTGCGATCATGAACGACCGTCAGACGCGCGAGTTCGACGCGACCAAGGAGTGCAATTTCGCGATCGCGCCGCCGGGAATCGGCCGGTTCCGCGTGAGCGCGTTCATCCAGCAGGGCTACACGGGAGCGGTGCTGCGCACCATCAACGCGCGAATCCCGAGCATCGAAGAGCTGGAACTGCCGGTCGTATTGAAGGAAGTGGTGCTGTCCAAGCGCGGCCTGGTGATCCTGGTGGGTGGCACGGGCTCGGGAAAGTCGACCTCGCTCGCGGCCATGGTCGGCTACCGCAACGAAAAAACCCGCGGCCACATCGTTACGATCGAGGATCCGGTGGAGTACGTGCATCCCCACAAGGGCTGCGTGATCACCCACCGTGAGGTCGGCGTGGATTGCGAGAGCTGGCTGGTCGCCCTCAAGAATACGCTGCGTCAGGCGCCGGACGTGATCCTGATCGGCGAGATCCGCGACCGAGAAACCATGGAATACTGCATCCAGTTCGCCGAGACGGGCCACCTCGTGCTCGCGACCCTGCACGCCAACAGCTCGAACCAGGCTCTGGACCGCATCATCAATTTCTTTCCGGAGGAACGGCGCGAACAGCTGCTGATGGACCTGTCCCTGAACATCCGCGCGCTGATCTCCCAGCGGCTGATTCCACGCGAATCGGGGTCCGGACGCATCGCCGCCATGGAAATCATGCTGCAGTCGCCGCTGATCTCCGACCTCATTTTCAAAGGCGATGTCTCCAAGATCAAGGACGTCATGGCCAGGTCGAACCGGCTCGGCATGAAGACCTTCGATCAGGCGCTGTTCGAGATCTACGAGGCCGGCCTGATCTCCTACGAGGACGCCCTGCGCAACGCCGACTCCAAGAATGAGCTGCGATTGCGAGTCAAGCTCGAGAGCAAGCGCGAAATGAGGAATCCCGACGACGGCGGCCAGTCGCTGCAGATCGTCGAGGAAGAAGAAGGCCAGGTGTTCTAGGTCATGTCCGCAGTCGCACCCACGACCCCGCCCGCGTCCGCCCCCGCGCAGACGATGAATACCAAACCGCTGTTCAAGCTGATGGTCGAGAAGAAGGCCTCCGACCTGTTCTTCACCTGCAATGCGCCGGTGAAGATCAAGATCGAGGGTAAGATCTTCCCGGTCAACAAGCAGGTCCTGAGCCCGGAGACGGTGCGACAGGCCGCGCTCGGCCTGATGACCCAGGAGCAGATCGAACATTTCAACGAGGACCTGGAGATCGACTTTGCGATCTCCGAGCCCGGACTCGGACGGTTTCGCGTCAACGTCTTCTACCAGCGCGGCTATCCGGCAATGGTGCTGCGCTACATCACCGCGGAAATGCCCCGCCTCGAGGATCTCGGTACGCCGGAGGTGCTCAAGGAGCTGGTGATGCTGCGGCGCGGTCTCGTGCTGATGGTCGGTGGGGCGGGCGCGGGCAAGTCGACCACGCTCGCGGCGATGCTCAACTATCGCAACGAGACCTCCTCGGACCACATCCTCACGATCGAGGATCCGATCGAGTTCCTGCACACGAACAAGAAATCGATCGTCAATCAGCGCGAAGTGGGGCTCGATACCAAGTCCTACGCGCGAGCCTTGCGCAGCGCCGTGCGCGCCGCCCCGGACGTGATCCTGATCGGCGAAATCCGCGATCGGGAGACCATGGAGGCGGCCATCGCCCTGGCCGGTACCGGCCATCTGTGCATCGCGACGCTGCACGCGAACAACTGCGCCGAAACCCTCGATCGCATCATCAACATGTTCCCCCGGGATCAGCACAACCAGATCTTCCTCGATCTTTCCCAGTACCTGCGCGCAATCCTTTCGCAGCGTCTCGTGCTCGCGAAGAGCGGGTCCCGCGTCGCCGCCTGCGAAGTGATGGTCAACACGCCGCACATCAGCGAGCTGATCAAGAAAGGCGACGTGATCGGAGTCAAGGAGGCGATCCGCACCGGAACCGAGCGCGGCATGTTGTCGTTCGACAATGCGCTCTACAACCTCGTGCGCGAGGGCAGGATCGATCTCGAGGAGGCGCTCGTGGCCGCGGACTCCCGCACCAACCTCGAAGCCAAGATCAACTTCGGCTGATCAGAGCCTCGCGATCCGCGGCGCTTTCGGCCGCGCCGAAGCAGGGCGTCAGATGGCCCTCGAACTGGCGGGTGCAGACATCCCATCCCGCGCTCAGAGCGCGCCGACGGCAGGCCGCCGGGTCCACCGCCAGGGCCCGCAAGGCCGCTTGCGCGAGATTCTCGTCCAGCGCGCCGGTCACTCCGTCCTCAACGACATCGGCCGGTCCGCTGACCGGAAACGCGGCGACCGGTACCGCGCAGGCCATCGCCTCGAGATTCACGAGGCCGAACGTGTCGGTGCGGCTCGGGAAGACCATCACGTCGAGCGCGGCGAGCCGGGATGCGAGCGCCTCGCCGTAGAGAAAGCCGAGGAAGTGCGCGTTCGGATGGGATGACTGCAGGCTCGCGCGCGCCGGCCCGTCGCCGATCACGACCTTGGATCCTTCCCAGGGCATGGACAGAAACGCCGCGACGTTCTTCTCGACGGCGACCCGGCCGACATAGCCCGCAATCGGCCGCGGCAGATCGAGCGCCCCCTTGTCCCGCGGCCTGAACATTTCGGTGTCGACGCCGCGCTGCCAGAGGGCCAGGTTGGCGAACCCGTAGCTCTCGAGCTCGCCGCGCAGCGATGCGGTGCTGACCATGCAGCGGCGCGCGCGGGAATGAAACCAGCGCAGAGCCCGGTAGGAGGCACCGAGCGGAATGGGTGCGCGGGCGCGCAGATATTGCGGAAAGCGGGTGTGATACGAAGTCGTGAACCGCAGGCCGCCTTGCAACGCGTGACGCCGGGCCGCGAGTCCCAAGGGGCCCTCGGTGGCGATGTGCAGCGCATCGGGCGCGAATTCGCCGATCATCCGGCCTATTCCGCGGGAAGGCCAGAGTGCCAGCCTGATTTCGGGGTAGGTCGGGCAAGGCAGGCTGCGGAAATGCTGCGGGCCGATCACGCGGACCTCGTGCCCGAACCGGCGCAGCCATTCGGCCGTGTGGGTCAGCGTATTGACGACGCCGTTCGTCTGCGGATGCCAGGCATCGCTCACGATCATGATGCGCAAGTGCTTGCTCCCGATGTCGATGCGTCGGCCCCGGCGATGTCCACCCGACGGCTGCGAAGCATGACATCGGCGCGTGACGTTCCCGTGACTGGCCGATCGGTACCGGTCATATTCCCCGGCGACGCCCCGCGACCGTCACATGTTTGCAACGCAGACCATATATTTCATATGCGTGTCCGATTCGTCGCAATGAACTCGATGCCCGTTCCAAGGAGTCACGATGAGCAGTTTTAGAGAAGCGCTCGCCACGCAGCGCTGGGACGATCACCGCTACTATCATCACAGCCGCATCAACCAGTCGCTGCATTTCTTCAGCGCCGTCTCTTTCCTGTACGCCTACGCGGAGGCGTTCAAGGATCCGGCCGTTTCGGCGCTCATCGGCTGGCTGTTCGCCATGGTGAGCCGCCAGGCCGGGCACTTCTTCTTCGAACCCAAGGGCTACGACGAGGCGAACGACGCGACCCACGAATACAAGGAGGAAATCAAAGTGGGTTACAACCTGCGCCGCAAAGTCGTGCTGATCGCGATCTGGGCGCTGTCGCCGTTGCCGCTGCTGTGGGATCCGACGTTTTTCGGCCTGTTCCACGCCACCGCCGGCCGTCCGGACTATCTGCGCGAAGTAGGCACTCTGTGGTTGGCCGTTGGCATCGGCGGATTGCTGTTCCGGACCGTCCAGCTGTTCGTGATCCGCGACCTGCAGACCGGCCTGGTATGGATCACCAAGATCCTCACCGATCCATTCCACGACGTGAAACTCTATTGCACGGCGCCATTCCACCTGTTGCGCGGCGAGCTGCTCGATCCGTCCATCGGCGAGCATCGCGCTTGAAGCATCTCGCCTAGCACTCGGCGGCGGATCGAACGGTTGCTGCGTGCGGCATCCCGCCACCACCATCCATCCTGACGCATCGCCTCGGCCGCAGACACGATCCGGTCCGCGACCGAGGCGAAGTCGGATGCGGTGTAGTTCAGGCTGAAGATGAGCCGGCCCGTGCCCACCCAGCTGAGCGCGAGGCCGGCGTCGCGCAGGTAATACTGCAGCAGCCAATGGTATCGACCAGGTTCAAGGTAGTACATGCTCCAGATCGAGGATAAATTCGCGACCCGTACCGGCAACGCGGCCGCGGCCAGGCGCTCGTTCAACGCGGCGGCGCGGCCGTTCCAGGTGTCGTCGAGGCCCGCGTACATCGCCCTCACCGGTTCGGTGTCGAGCCTTTGAAGAAATTCGTACATCGACCCCATGACGTAGGGGTGCGCATTGAAGGTGCCGCGGGCGAAGCAGACGTCGGCAGGGCGATCCTCGCGAAAGCGCCGCATCAGGTCGCGGCGTCCGCAGACGACGCCAACCGGCAGCCCTCCGGCGATCGTCTTGCCGTAAGTGACCAGGTCGGCCGCCACGCCAAAATATTCCTGGGCGCCGCCGCGCGCGAGCCGAAAGCCGACGAAGACCTCGTCGAAGATCAGCACGATCCCGCGGGCGCTGCACACCTCGCGCAGCGATTGCAGCCAGGCGCGGTAGCGCGCGCGGTCGAAGCCCGCGCGGCGGCTGCCGTCGATCAGCGCGGAGTCGCCGGGCGCGTTCGCGTTCGGATGCAGCGCCTGCAACGGGTTCACCAATACACAGGCGATGTCGCGACGCGTGCGCAGCACCCGCAAGGTCGCCTCGTCCATCTCCTTCAGCGTGTACGTGTCGTTGGCCGGCACCGGATTGCCCGCGCCGGGCTGCACCTCGCCCCACCAGCCATGGTAGGCGCCGCAGAAGCGGACGATCTTGCGGCGTCGCGTGTGATACCGCGCGAGGCGCACCGCCTGCATCACGGCCTCGGTGCCGGACATATGGAAGGAGATCTCGTCCTGCGCGGAGATCTCGAGGATCCGACGCACGTTCTCGGCGACCAGCGGATGGTAGACGCCGAGCACCGGTCCGAGTTCGCGCACCCGCTCGGCGCCGCGGTCGATGCACTCCTTGTAGAAATCGTAGCCGAACAGGTTCACGCCGTACGACCCGCTGAGGTCGAAATAGCGATTGCCGTCGAGGTCGACGATCCCGACGCCGGCGGAGGACTGCATGAACGCGCCGATCGGCAGCCGCTCGCGCACGTAGCGGCTGAATTGGTACGGCACACGGTAACGCGAGGTGAACTGCAGATCCGAGATTCCGCCACGGGCCTGCGCCGTGAGCCGAAGACTCGACGCGCAGCGATCGCGCAGCCGGGTCGCCAATGCGTCGAAGCCGGATTTGCGAGCCGCGACGACCGCCTGCGGAGCGCCATCGACCTGAAAGAACGTCGATTCGCCGTATTCGTAATACGGCACGAGCGCGGCGAAGCGGCGCGACAGCCGCGCGTGCCCGGCCAACGAGCGATGTTTCGCGGCGGAGAGTTGCAGGCGCCGCCACAGCGCCCGGCCCGCGAGGCTCAAGACGAGAGCGGACGGCAGGACATAACCGATGGTATTCCAAAGCAGGGCGGTGATTTCTGGCACGGCGATCCTCCGCGGCCAATGTATTACCGGCCGATGACGGTTCGATGACCATGCGCGGGCCATTGGCGCGGATCGGCCGGATCGATGGGCTCAACTTCCTCCTGACCAATGCGATTCCGCGCCGTCTCGCCACGCTGCTGATGGGCCGCATCAGTCGCATCGAGAGCGAGTGGTTCACGGCGGTCGGGATCGCGGTATGGAAGCTGTTCTGCGATCTGGATCTCTCGGAGTCCAAAGCGCAACGGTTCCGCAGTCTCCAGGAGTGCTTCACGCGCGAACTCGCACCCGGAGCCCGACCGATCGATGCCGATCCCGCGGTTCTCGCCAGTCCCTGCGACGCGATCGTGGGCGCAGTCGGGCGCATTGAATGCGGTACCCTGCTTCAGGCCAAGGGATCGACCTACCGGCTCGCCGACCTGCTGCAAGACTCGTCGACCGCCGAACGCCTCGAGGGCGGATATTTCGTGACTCTGCGTCTGACGGCCGGCATGTACCACCGCTTCCATGCGCCGCAGGACTGCGTCATCGAGCAGATCGACTACGTCGCGGGCGACGCCTGGAACGTCAATCCGCCGACGCTCGCCCGCATGGAGCGGCTGTTCTGCCGAAACGAGCGAGCCGTGTTGCGCCTGCGGCTGGCGGACGGCGCGAGGATCAACCTGGTTCCGGTCGCCGCGGTGCTGGTGGCGAGCATCCGCTTCACCTTCCTCGACGTCAGGCTGCATCTGCGCTACCGGGGGCCGAACCGAATCCCCTGCGACGCCAGATTGAGCAAGGGCGATTCCATGGGGTGGTTCGAGCACGGATCGACGATCATCGTGCTCGTGCCGCGCGGATTCGTGCCGCCGGCAAACTTGCGCTCCGGCGCCAGGATCCGCGCCGGCGAGGCCTTGCTGCGCTCGGTCGAGAGCGAACGCCGCTAGAGCGGCAGACGATGACGGGTCAGCGTCGCGGCGATCGCGGCGAGCACGGCCATGCGTACCGCGACACCGTTGTTGACCTGTTCGCGGATCACCGATTGCGGACCGTCGGCAACCCTGGAGTCGATCTCGATACCGCGGTTCATCGGCCCCGGGTGCATTACGATCGCGTTCGGCGCGGCGAGCCGCAGCCTCGCCGGCGTCAGTCCGAAGTCGCGGAAATAGGCCGCGTCGTCCAGCGAGGCGTCGACCGCCATGCGTTCCTTCTGGATGCGCAGCATCATGACGACGTCCGCGTCGGCCAATCCGTCCTCGATGCGCGTGAAGCGCTGGGCGCCCCGGAACTCGTTCTCGTCGGGCAGGAGCGATTCCGGACCCACCAGGCGCAGGTCGGTCACGCCGAGCGTGGTGAGCGCCTGGGCGGTCGAGCGCGCCACGCGCGAATGCCGGATGTCGCCGACGATCACGACCTTGAGGCCCTCGAATCGGCGCTTGTGGGTGCGAATCGTCAGCACGTCGAGCAGACCCTGGGTCGGGTGGGAACAATGCGCCTCGCCGGCGCTGATCACCGAGACGTGCGGGGCGACGTGATCGATCAGGAATTCCGGCAATCCGGCCTCGGTGTCCCGGATGACGAACACGTCCGTATTCATGGCCTCGAGCGTGTACACCGTGTCGAGCATCGTCTCGCCCTTGACGCGCGAACTCGACTGCATGTCCATGTTGAGGACGTGCGCCCCGAGCCGGCGCGCCGCCAGGTCGAACGAGGCGCGAGTCCGCGTGCTCGGCTCGAAGAACAGGTTCGAGACGGTGACGCCGGCGAGTTCGCGGCCCTCGTAGGCGGGCTGTCCGGGGATGCGCCGATAATTCTCGGCGCGATCGAGCAGCGAGAGCAGGGTCTCTCGCGAAAGTCCCTCGAGCGTGACCAGGTGGCGCAATCCGCCGGCGCTGTCGATCTGTGCTCTCATTCAGGCATTCCCGCTCTCGATTCGAACCACCGCTCCAGGATCACGCAGGCCGCAGCCGCATCGACATCGCCCTTGGCGACCCGCCGGCGACGGCGCCCGGTCGCACGCGCTTCGCGCAGCCGCATACCGGCCTCGAGCGAGGAATAGCGCTCGTCGACGAGTTCGACGCGAACCGAGAAACGATCGCCGAGCGTCGCGGCGAACGCGCGGGCCGCGCGTGCCAGCGGGCTCTCTGACCCATCGGCATTATACGGCAGTCCGACGACGACGATTTCCGGCCGCCATTCGCGCAGCAGTGCCTCGATGGCGGGCCAAGGAGGCGTCTCGCCGGGCACCGCGAGGGCCGCGAGCGGCGAGGAGCCGCCGCTCACCGTGTCTCCCGCAGCCACGCCGATCCGTCGCCGGCCGAAATCGAAGGCGAGGACGACTCCGGCGGCCGGCCGCGGCCGCCGCTCAGGCATGGCCGCTGGTCGCGCTGATCCTCGATAGATCGACGCCGATCAGCCGGCCCGCCGCTTCCCAGCGCGCCTCGTAGGGCAGATCGAAGAGGATGCCGCGGTCGACCGGCGCGTTGAGCCAGGCATTCGCGCGGATCTCCTCCTCCAGCTGTCCGCCGTCCCAGCCGGCGTAGCCGAGTGTGACCACCGCCTCGGCGGGGCCTTCGCCGCGGGCCATGGCCGCGAGAATGTCGCGCGAGGTGGTCACGTGAATGCGCTCCGATACCTTGAGCGTCGAATCCCATTCGCCTCCGGCCGGATGCACCACGAAACCACGGTCGGTCTGCATCGGTCCGCCGCGCAGCACCTTGCGTTCGCTGAGCGGGCCGGATTCCACCTGGATCTCGAGTTGCGCGAAGATCTCGGCCATGCGCATCGGCAGTGGCTTGTTCAGGATCAGGGCGAGCGCGCCGCGCGGGCCGTGCTCGCAGACCAAGGCCACGGTCTGGACGAAGTTGGGATCCCCCAAGGAGGGCATCGCGATCAACAGTTGATTGGTCAGATAGCCTTCATCGCTCATGGGCCGACATGATCGCGCAGAGGCGCGACGCTGGCGAGTCCCCGCTCCGTCTACGGTTGCGGCGCAGCGCCCGATCCCGGCGCCGTCGCCGGTGCCGAGCCTGGGGGTGCATAGTAGACATGCGATCCGTGCACCTCGCCGGCGAGGAACTCCCATTGGTAGGCGATCCTGATCTGGTCGTGTTTGGCAGCTAATTGTCGCGGAAATGGCGCAAATGGCGCCGATAACGTCAAGATCCGAATCGCTGCGTCGTCGATGTCCGGACGACCGCTACTGTGCAGGATGCGCATGTGCGCCAGGCGGCCATCGGCATCGATCGTGACCGCGATCACCGGCGTCGCGGTGCCGCCCGCGTCGCGCGCCGCCGTCGGGAAATTGCGCGTGCCGATCCGCTCGACGCGCCGGCGCCAGCGGTCGAGGTACTCGGCGACGTCGACCGCCCGGGTGTCCGCGGCGATCCAGAGCTGCCGGCGCGACTGGCCGCGCAGACGCAGCTCGACGCCGTCGTCGTTCGATTCCATGGCGAAGTCCGCCCGGTTCTCGAGCCGGATCGGCAATTGCGCGGCGCTGGAAGCCGCCGCCGCGCCGGTCAGATACCGGACCCGGGTCGCTTGACCGGTGGTGGTGAGCACCGCGCCGTCGCCGGACAGGCTTCCCTGGCGGCGATAGTCGAGGGCCCGTCCATCCTCGACCCCCGGGTGATTCACCGCCGCAGGCGAGGACTTGGGAATCAGCGCCCGCGCATCCGCAAGCGTGTTGCCCGCGCCGAGCTGGCTGCGCTCGGACAGGTAGGCGGCGTGCGGGTTGGCCGCGACCGCCGGCGCGCGGTCGTCGACGAGAATGACCTCGAGGCCGCTTGCGCGACCGGAGGCGTCCCGCGAGGGCCGGAACGTGATGCCGAGGATCAGGATCGCGTGCAGCAGCGCCGCCAGGAACACCGTCGTGAGCAGCCGATCCTGCGCAGGCGGCAGGCCCTTTCGCAGCAGTTCGGCCTCATCGCCCACCGCTCAGGCGCCTCTCGATCGCCTCGATCAGCAGTCCGCCGATGTCGAGCCCATGCTTGTGGTCGAGTTCACGTATGCCGGTCGGGCTGGTCACGTTGATTTCGGTCACGTAGTCGCCGATCACGTCGAGTCCGACGAAGATCATGCCCGCCTCGCGCAGCTTCGGCCCTATTATCGCGCAGAGCCAGCGGTCGCGATCGTTCAGCGGCCGGCTCTCCGCCCGGGCGCCGGCCGCGAGATTGCCGCGATTGTCGCCCGAACTCGGCATGCGTTGCAGCGCGTAGGGCACCGGCTCGCCGTCGACCAGGATGACCCGGCAGTCGCCGGCCGTGGTGATTTCAGGCAGATAGCGCTGCACGATCGCATAACGCTGGCCGTAGTCGGTCAGCGTCTCGAAGACGACGTTGCGGTTCTTGTCGCCATCCTCGAGCACGAAGATGGACCGTCCGCCCATGCCGTGCAGCGGCTTGCAGACCGCCTTGCCATGTTCGCGGAGGAACCCGGCCATGTCGCCCATGTCGCGGGTGATCAGCGTCGGCGCGCAGCATTCTGCGAACCAGGCGGTGTAGACCTTCTCGTTCATGTCGCGCAGTCCGCGCGGATCGTTGACCACCAAAGCCCCCTGGTCGCGGGCCCGGTCCAAGATGTAGGTGGTGTACACGTACTCGGTGTCGAACGGCGGATCCTTGCGCATCAGGATCGCGTCGCACTCGCCGAGACGCAGGGTCTGCGTGGCACCGAACTCGTACCACCGCTTGGCGTCGTCCCGGACCTCGAGCGCGCGGACGCGGCCCATCGCGATGCCGTCGCGCAGCCAGATGTCCTTCTGTTCGGCGTAGAGCAGCCGATGTCCCCGGCGGCTGGCGGCCAGCATCATCGCGAGCGTGCTGTCCTTGACCGGCTTGATGCTCTCGATCGGGTCCATCACGATCAGCAGGCGGGATTCTGGAGCCATGGGATTTCGGTTCGGTTTCGGCAGCCGGCGACGGCTCGCAGTCTAGCGCAAGCCGCTCCCCGCGATCAGATCGGAAAATTGTGAACCAGTGCGCCGTCGCTGCGACGCGCTTGCCGCGAAATGTGACCCGGTCGCAATGGCCCGGAAGGGCTGGATATGTTAAAAAGCCCTGACATTTAGGCACCTGCGCGCGAGCCCCGCGGCGGCTGCGGGAAGTTTTCCGAAGGGGTGTCCGAAGGATCCCATGAACGCCAGCGAAAAATCCAAGTTGACCGGCCTCAAGGTGCTGGTCATCGACGACAGCAAGACGATCCGCCGCACCGCCGAGACCCTGCTCAGCAAGGAGGGTTGCGAGGTGTTCACGGCGATCGACGGCTTCGACGCGCTCTCGAAGATCGCGGATCATCAGCCGGACATCGTCTTCGTCGACATCATGATGCCGCGTCTCGACGGCTATCAGACCTGCTCGCTGATCAAGCACAACAAGGTCTACAAGCAGATACCCGTGATCATGCTCTCCAGCAAGGACGGGCTGTTCGATCGCGCCCGCGGCCGCATCGTCGGCTCCGAACACTATCTGACCAAGCCCTTCACCAAGGACGAGCTGTTGGGAGCGATCGAAGCGCACGTGGGAAAGTGACGGAGAATCCGCGATGGCACTGATCCTGATTGTCGACGACTCACCGACCGAAGTGTTCGTGATGCAGAAGGCGCTCGAGAAGCACGGATTCCGCACCGCCGCGGCCGAAAACGGCGCCGAGGGCATCCGCAAGGCGAAGGAAATGAAACCAGACCTGATTTTCATGGACATCGTCATGCCCGGCGTGAATGGCTATCAGGCGACGCGCACGTTGATCAACGATCCGGAGACCCGCGCGATCCCGATCATCATGGTGACCACCAAGGGTCAGGAGACCGACCGGGTCTGGGGCTTGCGGCAAGGCGCGGTCGACTATCTCGTCAAGCCGGTGTCCGCGCAGGCGCTGGTCGAGAAGGCGCAGGCTGCGCTCGCCTCATGAGCGCGACCGAGAGCGGGCACGTCGGCAATCTGCGCGGCCTGCGGGATCGTCCGTTCGAGTTGCTGAAGGAACTCGAGAAGCGCAGTCGTGGCAGCACCACGACCGCCTCGGTCGAGCCCGAGTCGGGCGCCGAATGGGTAGGCGTTGCCTTTCGGATGGGAGGAGAGACCTTCCTGGTGGCGCGTGAAGAGACCCGTGAGGTGCTCGGCTTCCCCGCCGCGGTGACTCGTATTCCCGGCGCAAGGCCCTGGGTGAAGGGCCTCGCCAACATTCGCGGCCAGTTGTTGCCGATGATCGACCTGCGGCAGTTCCTGGGCAGCGGCGTGGCGGTCGCCGGGCGCAATACCCGCGTGATCGTGGTGCAGCATCGGGAGATACCGGCCGGCCTGATGATCGACGAGGTCCACGGCTTCCGGCGTTTCGCCGAAAAGGAGTTCAGCGCGGATCCGCCGCCCACCGTGATTCGCTGCGATCGCTACCTGGCCGGAGCCTTCCGCCGCGGCGGCGAGGTGTGGCCTGTCCTCAGTCTGAAGAGCCTGGTCGAGAGCCCGACCTTCCTGCAGGCGGCCAGCTGAAGCGGCCGCGGGATCGGAACATGCAACAGACAAACGACGTCAATCGATGGGCTTCCCTGCCGCCGATCCTCGGTGCGGCCGCCGTATGCGGGGTGGCGCTCGCGGCGGCTCTGCTCGCGTTTGCGCGCCTCGGCGACGCAGGCGCTCCCGGAGGCAGGCTCGCGCTGGAACTGCGCAGCCTGCCGCTCGAGGCGCAGAACGCGTTGCGCGGCGACGCGACGTCGTTCGCGGCCCTGCGGGCGAGCCTTGCGCAGGCCGAGAACCTGCGCGCGCGGGTGCCCGCGGTGGCGGCGGCCCCCGCCTGGCCCCGTCTGGCGGCGTCCATCGACAGCGTCGTCGCGGCTCGCGAGGCGGTGCGGAACGTACATTCGGCGAGCGTCGCGATCCGTGCGCTCTCTCCGCAACTGTTGTCGCAGCTCGGTGACCTCGCCGGCGCCAGCGGCCTGCAGAAACTCGCCGGCATGGGCGGCCGCCTGGAGCGTTTCGAACTCGACGCGCGGCGGCTTCAACAGGACGTCGATGCGCTCGCGGCCGGGGTCGGCGATGCGGCGGCGACCGCGCAGCGCCTCGCCGATGGGCTGGAGTCCCTCGATCAGGGGGCGCGGGCCATGATCGGCGCCGACGTGAATGCCGCCGCCGCCGCCGACCCGCGCGCCCGGGCCTTCGATCGCAGCGAGCGCAGCTTCGGTCTCGCGGTCCGACAGGCGATCGCGGCCGCCGAGCCCCTCGCGAAGGCGCAGACGGCCGTGGCCGCCCTGCCGGGACTCGCCAGCGCCTTGGCGGTGACCGCCTCTCCCGCCACGAGCGACGCGAGTGCGCCGAGGCTCGTACCATGGATCTTCGCGTCCCTGGCCATTGCGCTGCTATCCCTGGTAGCGCTCTTCTGGGCCTATCGCAAGGCGCTCGACGCCCGTCGCACGGTCGAACTGCGGGTGCGCGAGAACGAGCGCAATCAGGAGGCGATCATGCGGCTGCTCGACGAATTGTCGAGCCTCGCCGACGGCGACCTTACCGTGCAGGCGACAGTGACCGAGGACATCACGGGGGCGATCGCCGATTCGATCAATTACGCGATCGAGGCCTTGCGCGAACTGGTCGCCACGATCAACGAGGGTGCGATCCAGCTCGACGGCGCGATGAAACAGGCCCAGGCGGCCGCCGGGCACATGGCCAAGGCGAGCGCGGCGCAATCCCGCCAGATCTCCTCGGCGAGCGAGTCAATGGCGGAGATGGCGGTTTCGATCGAGGAAGTGTCCGGAACGTCCGAGCGCTGTTCGGACGTCGCCAGACACTCGGTCGACGTCGCCCACAAGGGCGGCGACGCGGTGCGCCGGACGATCGACGGAATGAACGCGATCCGCGAAACCATCCAGGAGACGAGCAAGCGCATCAAGCGGCTCGGCGAGAGCTCGCAGGAGATCGGCAACATCGTCGAACTGATCAACGACATCGCCGAGCAGACCAACATCCTGGCGCTGAACGCCTCGATACAGGCGTCCATGGCCGGCGAGGCAGGCCGCGGCTTCGCGGTGGTCGCCGACGAGGTGCAGCGTCTGGCCGAGCGAGCGGCGAACGCGACCAAGCAGATCGAGGTTCTGGTGCGCACCATCCAGACCGATACCAACGAAGCCGTCGTGTCGATGGAGCGCAGCACCACCGACGTCGTCGGAGGCGCGCTGCTCGCGGAGAACGCCGGTGCGGCGCTCGATGAGATCGAACAGGTCTCCAACCAGATCGCCAGCCTGGTGCAGAACATTTCCGCCAGCGCGCGGCAGCAGGCGGCCGCCTCGGGCAACATCTCGAAGAACATGCAGGTGGTGCGCGAGATCTCCAGCCAGACCGCCGACAGTTCCTCGGCGACCGCCGCATCGATCGCGAAGCTCGCGGCGCTCGCCGCGCAACTGCGCCGTTCGGTGGCGGGCTTCCGGCTGCCGGATACCGGGGGCGCGACCACGACGCTGGTCGGCACCTCGTCCACGCGCTTGCCCTCGCTCGGCGAGCCCACGGCGCCCCGGACCGCGGCTCCGGCGGCGGAGGCCTCCGCGAAGCTGCGACGGGCGAGCGGTTACGGCGCTTGAGCCGCGGCCGGGAATGACGACATGACGGACCTCAGCTCACAGACCCTGCACGTCGTGGCCAAGGAGCTCTCGGCGACCCTGGGCGAGGCCCGGGTCGCACTCGAGGCCTACGCCGAGCGGACCGACCAGCGCGAGATGCTCGAGCGGTGTGCCGATCTGCTGCACGTCGCACATGGCGTGCTGCGCATGGTCGAGGTGTACGGAGCCGCGTTGCTCGCCGAGGAAATGGAGCACGTGACCCGCTTTCTGCTCGAGGCGGTCGACGACGAGAAGCGCCAGACGGACGGACTCGACGCGCTGATGCGGGCGATGGTGCAATTGCCGACCTACCTCGAACGCGTGCTCTCCGGCGGACGCGATCTGGCGTTGGTGCTGCTGCCCCTGCTCAACGACCTGCGATCGGTGCGCGGCAGTCCCCTGCTGTCCGAGGGCACACTGCTGCTGCTCAACCTGAAGTCCGACCAGCGTCCGCCGCCGCGGGCCGACGGCGAGGCCCACGTGCCGGTGGCGCTCTGGGCGCGTCGGCTGAGACCGCGATTCCAGGTGGGGCTGCTCGGACTGATTCGCGGCGAGCGCGCCGAACAGAACCTCGAGATCATGGCCAAGGTGGCCGAAAAGCTCGAGCAGGTCGCCACCACGCAGCCGGTATTCCAGTTCTGGTGGGTCACGGGCGCGATCCTCGAGGCGCTGCGCGCCAACGGTCTGGAGGCGAGCGCGACGCTCAAACGCCTGCTCGGGCAGGCCGACCGGCAGATCAAGCTGTTGTACGAAGGCGGCGAGGCCCGATACTGCGAGAACCCCCCGGTCGAACTGCTGAACAATCTCCTCTACTACGTCGCGCGTTCGAGCGTCGGCGGCGGGCGCATCGCGGCGGTGCGCGCATCGTTCAAGCTGGGCGAACTCCTGCCGGTCGACGATACGGTCGAGCAGGAGCGCGACAGCCTCTCCGCGCCGAGCGTGAAACTCATGCGCACGGTCGCGGCGGCGATCAAGGAGGACCTGGCCCAGGTCAAGGACGTGCTGGACATCTTCGTCCGGCGCGGCGGCGGACGGCCGGAGGAGATCGAGCCCCAGCTCGAACTGCTCAAGAAGATCAGCGACACCCTCGGGGTGCTCGGGCTCGGCGAGCTGCGTCAGCGCGTGCAGCAGGAGATCGGCGAGCTGCACGCCATGCTGGAGTCGGGCCGCGCTCCCACGGAGGATGCGCTCATCAAGGTCGCGAGCGTGCTGCTGTCGGTCGAGGACAGCCTCGACGAGCAGCTCGTGAGATTGATCCTGCCGACGGCGGCGAAGGCAGGCGCCGGACCCGAGGAGGGTGAGGATCTCGACTTCCGCCAGGTCAGCGAGGCCGTACTGCGCGAGTGCAGCGTCAACCTGGCCCGCATCAAGGAGGCGATCTCGGTCGCGGTGCAGAAGCCGGACGACGGCTCGCCGCAGGGCCTGGACAACGTGCCGCAACTGCTGCGCGGCATCACCGCCGGCCTGCTCATGCTCGGCAAGGGACGCGCCGCCGAACTCATGGACTCGATCGGCGTGCACGTCCGGGAGATCGTCGAACCCGGCGCGCCCGCGGCGGATCCGCTGCGGCTCGAGCGCATCGCCGACGCGATCGTGAGCATCGAGTACTACATGGAAACGATCCAGAGCGGTCGCGCCGACCCCTGGTACATGCTCGACAACGCCGAAACCTGCGTGAAGGCGCTATCCGAGGACCTGGCGCACCGCCTGCCGGAAGTCGCCCTGCCGACCGGCGAGCCTGCAGCGACCGTGCGAATCGATCCGCACGAAACGGTCGCGCTGGTGCGTACCGTGCAGTTGCCGCGCGCCGAGCCGGCGGAGCCGGCGCTCGACCCTCAGCTCGTCGAACTGTTCATCGAGGAGGCCAAGGAGGAGCTGGAATCGATCGGCCGCAGTTTCCCGTCCTGGGAACAGAATCCGATGGACGTCGACGCGCTGGTGACGATGCGCCGCAGCTTCCACACGCTGAAGGGCAGCGGACGCATGGTCGGGGCGCGGGTCATCGGCGATTTCGCCTGGTCGATCGAGAACCTGCTGAACCGCATCATCGACAAGACGCTGACGCGTACGCCCGCGATCGTCGCGGTGATCGGCGAAGCGGTCGCCGCGCTCCCCAGATTGATCGAGCAGCTCGAGACCGGTCGTCCGTCCGGGGTCGCGGTCGAGCACATCGTCGGTCGGGCGCATGCCTGCGCCGGTGCGCGCGAGGCGCAGGCCGCCGCCGCAGCGGGGTCCGCGCCGGCCGAGTCGACGCAATCCGTGCCGGCGGCCGATCGCGCCGAGACCGAAGCGCCGGTGGTCGGCATGGACCCGGCCCTGCACGAGATCTACAGCAAGGAAGCGACGGCCCACCTCGCCGCGATCCGCGAATATCTCGGCAAGCGCCGCGGCCAGCTCGCGCCGCACGACCTGCCCGAAGGCATCTACCGCGCGGTGCACACGCTGTGCGGCAGTTCCAAGATGGCCGAAGCGCGCCATGGCATCCGCGTGACCGAACCGCTCAATCACTACCTGCGCAAGGTCTATGAATCGGGTCTGGGGCTGCCCGACGAGGGCCTGCAGGCGCTCGACCAGGCGGTCGAGGCGATCGACAACGTGATCGCCCACATCGACGAGTCCACGGTGTTCTTCGCCGAACAGCCGCGGCTGCTCGAGCGCATCCGAGCGCTCGAGGCCGAGCTCGACGCCGAGCTGGCGCGCGCCGCCGAGGACACGGCCAATTCCCAGGTCATGCCCGCGCTCGCCGAGCCTTCGCCGGGCGGACTCGCACCCCCGGCCGCGGTCCCCGCGGCCGCCATCGAGCCCGAGCCCTTCGACGCCGAAATCGCCGGAATCTACGGCGAGGAGGCCACGGAGCTGCTCGAGGGCGCGCAATCTGCGCTCGCGGCCTGGACCGGGGATCGCCGCGACAAGGCCCCCGTCGCCGATTTGCAGCGACGCCTGCACACGCTCAAGGGCGGGGCGCGCATGGCCGGGATCTCCGCGATGGGCGATCTCAGCCACGAGCTCGAGACGCTCGTGATCCAGATCGACGGCGGCATGCTGCCGGCCGACGACCGCGCGCTGAGCGTCCTGCAGACCAGCCTCGACGAGCTCGCCCGCATGCGCGACCTCGTGGGCGCCGGCCGCCAACCCCCGCGAGCCGAGGCGTTGATCGCCGGTATCCGAGCGTTGTCATCGGGCGGCGCTGCGGCCGCCGCGATCGCGGCGGCCCCGCCTGCGGCAATGCCCCCGCCAGCGTCAGTGTCCCCGCCCGCGCCAGTGTCCGCGCCGGCGTCCGCATCGGTTCCGACGGCGCCCGCGCCGCTCGCCGAGCCGGCCACCGGAGCCGCCGAGGTGGTGTCGAGGGGCGAGAACAACGAGCTCTCCGCCTCGAGCCTCGATCTCGGCAACGCGCCCGTGTTGCCGGGACGCGAGTCGCAGCCGGTCGAGCGCGCCGAAATGGCGCGGGTCGACGCCGAGTTGCTCGACACGATGCTGAACAACGCCGGCGAGGTCAGCATCTATCGGGCACGCCTCGACCAGCAGGTCAACTCGATCGATTTCAACCTCGTGGAGCTCGCCCGCACGGTTACGCGGCTCAAGGAGCAGTTGCGCGGACTGGAAATCGAGACCGAGGCGCAGATCCTCAATCGCCACCAGGAAGCCGAGCCGCGCCGCGCTGACTTCGATCCGCTCGAGCTCGACCGCTATTCGGCGCTGCAGCAGTATTCGCGGGCGCTCGCCGAGACTTCGAGCGACGTCGCGAGCATCCAGGGTCTGCTCGAATCGCTGACCCGCGAGGCGCAGAATCTCCTGACCCAGCAGGCGCGAGTCATCACGGAGCTGCAGAACAGCCTGATGCGCACGCGCATGGTGCCTTTCCAGCGGCACGTGCAGAGACTCACCCGCCTGGTGCGCCAGGCGGCGAACGATACCGGCAAGCGTGCCGAGCTCAGCGTTCACGGAGCCACGGCGGAGCTCGACCGGCAGATGCTCGAGCGCATGGTTCCGCCGCTCGAGCACATGCTGCGAAACGCGGTCGTGCACGGCATCGAGACGCCCGAAGAGCGCGCCGCGCTCGGCAAGCCCGAGACCGGGCGAATCAGCGTCAGCCTCGAACGAGACGGCGCGGAAATCGTCATCGTGGTCGCCGACGACGGGGCGGGAATCAACGTGAAGCTGATCCGCGAGAAGGCGATCGCCCTCGGTCTCGCCGATCCGCAGGCGAAGCTCACGGACGAAGAGGCCATGCAGCTGATCCTCGAGCCGGGATTCAGCACGGCCGGGCGAGTGACCCAGGCCGCTGGTCGCGGAGTCGGCATGGACGTGGTGGCGACCGAGGTCAAGAAACTCGGCGGCGGCTTGTTCATCGAGTCGACGTTCGGCAAGGGTTCGCGATTCACGATACGCCTGCCGTTCACTCTGGCCATCAGCCAGGCCCTGATCGTGCGCGTCGGCGACGAGACCTATGCGTTGCCGCTCGCGACGGTCGAGGGTGTCGTGCGACTGCCGCGATCCATCGTTGCCCGGCACCTCGGCCGTGACGCTCCGCCTTTCGACTATGGCGGGCAGAAGTACCGATTCCAGCACCTCGGCAACTTCGTCGGACTCGGTGCCTCGCCCCTGCCCGAAGCGGACGTGTCGATGTCCGTGGTGCTCATACGCGCCGGCGAGCATTCGACCGCGCTGGTCACCGACGAACTGGTGGGTAGCCGCGAGATCGTGGTCAAATCACTCGGTCCGCAGGTATCGGCGATCCGCGGCATCGCGGGCGCGACCATACTCGGCGACGGACGCATCGTCATCATTCTCGACATGGGATCGCTGGTGCGCTCGGAGTGGCGCGCGCGCTCGGCCGAGGGTCTCGCCGCGGACCAGCGCGACCGCCGCAACGTCGCCCTGGTGGTCGACGACTCGATCACGGTGCGTCGCGTGACCCAGAGATTGCTCGAGCGCAACGGCATGCGCGTGGTCACGGCCAAGGACGGAGTCGAGGCCGTCTCGATACTGCAGGACCTCAAACCCGACGTGATCCTGCTGGACATCGAAATGCCCCGCATGGACGGCTACGAGGTGGCGGCTCACGTGCGTAACGATCCGCGCCTGCGGGACGTGCCGATCGTGATGGTCACTTCCCGGGTCGGCGAAAAGCACCGCGCACGCGCAATCGAACTCGGCGTCGACGACTATCTGGGCAAGCCCTACCAGGAGAGCCAGCTCCTCGATGCGATCGAACCGCTGGTCAATCGCCGTAGCGCGGTCGGTTCTTGAGGGCGGCCGTGTCGGAACTGCGCGACGAACTCTATAGTCTCCTGGTGCCGCTGGCGGGCGAGCGGCTGATCGTGCCCCGCGCCTGCGTCGCCGAAGTGATCGGCTATCAGGCGCCCGCCCAGATGACCAATGCGCCGCCCTGGTACATCGGCCTCGTGCCGTGGAACGGGGCCAATGTACCGGTCGTGTCTTTCGAAGGGGCGATCGGGCAGCCATTGCCGACCGTCTCCGGGCGAACGCGGATCGTCGTGTTCCACTCGATCGCCGAGCGGTTGCAGAGCGGTTATTTTGCCGTGCTGACCCAGGGCTTCCCGCAACTGGTACGGATCAGCGCCGAGGTGGTCCGACCCGATCCCCTGCGCAGTTTCGCCGAGCGTGCGCCGGTGATCTGCCAGATCCGCATGGTCAACGAAACGCCGTTGATCCCGGATCTCGAGCGGCTCGAGCAGATGATCGCCGAGGAAACGTCGGTCATTGACTGAGCGGGCTTCGTCCGGCTCGAACCCGCTCGCACCGCTGGTGCGCGGCGCGAGCGGGGCGCTGCGTCGCGCCGTGGCCGCACCACCCGTTCGATTCGCCGCGCGCTGGCCGGACACGCGGCGCCCGCCGCGCTCACGGGGCAGGGAGGCGCCCGCCGACCCACCCGTGCTGCGCGCGCTGCCGCGGGTGCTGCGGTCGATGCACGCCCGCCGCGATCCGCTCTCGATCGCGCTCGGGCGTGCCCTGCCGCTGCTCCTATGGCGCCGCACTTATCGAGCGGGTGAGGTCGACGGGCATTTTCTCGCCAACTATGCATGGAGCGAGTTCATCGGCCGGACCGGCCCGTGGCGCAGTCGCTCGCTCGCCTGCGGATTGCTGCTTCTCGGTCCGCGGACGCTCTATCCGAGCCACGCGCATCCGGCCGAGGAACTCTATCTGACGATCGCGGGCAACGCCGAGTGGCGACGCGCGGGCGGGCGATGGCGACGGGTGCCCCCCGGGGGCCTGATCCTGCACCGCAGCGGCGAGCCGCACTCCATGCGTACCCGGGGCGCGCCGCTGCTCGCGCTGTACGTCTGGCGCGGCCACGGTCTCGCACAGAGTGCGCGTCTGGTGGAGGTGGAGCGACGCCCTCAGCCGAGCCCGGCCCGCAGATCGCCGTAACTCGACTGCAACCAGACCATCGCGGCGACGGCCGCGGTCTCGGTGCGCAGGATGCGCGGGCCGAGCCTCAGGCCCGCGAATCCCGCGAGCCGGAACCAGTCGATCTCCTCGGCTTCGAATCCGCCCTCCGGGCCGACGGCCACCTCGATCGATTCGAAGACGCGTTCGCCGCGCGGCTCGCCCGTGGCCAGCGGGTCCAGCAGCAGTCGCAGGCGACCGTCCGCCGGCTCGCCGAGAAATTCGTCGAGGCGTCGCGGCCGCTCGATCGTCGGCAGCCGGGTGCGGCCGCTCTGCTCGCAGGCGGCCACCGCCACCGCATGCCAGTGAGCCGCCTTCGCTTCACCCTGCTCGGGGTCGAGGCGCACGACGCAACGCCGGCTCACGAGGGGTACGATGCGTGCGACGCCGAGTTCGGTGGCCTTCTGCACGATCCAGTCCATGCGTTCGCCGCGCGGCACGCTCTGCAGCAGCGTGATCGGCCACGGCGCCTCGCATTGCGGGATGCTGGGGGCCCCCACGGTCACGCTGACCCTGGTCCCACGTACCTGATCGATCACCGCCGCGAACTCGCGTCCGTCGCCGTTGAACAGCACCAGCGGGTCGCCGCTGCGGCCGCGCAGTACGCGGGCGACGTGCGTCGCCGGTTCGGCTGGAAGTTCGAGAACGCTTCCCTGCGCGATCGTGGCCGCGACGTACAACCGCGTCAGTCGCATGTGGCCTGCTCGATGCCAGCCGCCGCCACGTCGACCATCAGATCAATCTGCGCGTCGTCGACCACATATGGCGGCATGAAATAGACGACGTCGCCGATCGGGCGCAGCAGCACGCCGTTCGCCAGTGCATGCCGCTGGATTCGCCGGCCGCGGCGCTCCCGCCAGTCGTAGGCCTCGCGTCCGGTCTTGCTGCGCACCATCTCGATCGCCACGATCATGCCGTGCTGGCGAACCTCGGCGACGTGCGGATGGCTTTCGAGTCGCCGGGCACGAAGGCCGAGACGTTCGGCCTTCGGACGGTTGCCTTCGATCGTGCGCTCTTCGCGCAAGATGTCGAGAGTCTCGAGCGCGACCCGGCAGGCGAGCGGATTCCCCGTGTAGCTGTGCGAATGCAGGAACGCCCGCAGCGAGGCGTATTCGTCGTAAAACGCCTGGTAAACCGCCTCCTTCGTCATCACCACCGACAGCGGCAGGAAGCCGCCGGTCAGTCCCTTGGACAGGCAGAGAAAGTCCGGAGTGATCGCCGCCTGCTCGCAGGCAAACATCGTTCCCGTCCGGCCGAATCCCACGGCGATCTCGTCGGCGATCAGGTGAACGCGATGACGGTCACAGGCTTCGCGCAGTCTGGCGAGATAGACCGGATGGTACATGCGCATTCCGCCGGCGCATTGCACCAGCGGCTCGACGATCACCGCGGCGACCTCCGCGGCGTGGCGCTCGAGCAGACGCTCCATCGCCTCGAACTGGCGCAATGAATGACTCTCCCAACTCTCCCCGGGTTCGCGGTGGTAGCAATCGGGCGACGGCGCGGTGAAGACGTCCATGAGCATCGGTCGATAGAGAGACTTGTAGAGGTCCACGTCGCCGACCGCGAGCGCACCGAGGGTCTCGCCGTGATAGCCGTTGGCGAGCGCCACGAAACGCGTCTTGCGCTGGTCGCCGCAGTTGCGCCAGTAGTGGAAGCTCATCTTCAGCGCAACTTCCACGGCCGCCGAGCCGTTGTCGGCGAAGAAACAACGCGACAGGCCCTGGGGCGCGATCGATACGAGGCGCTCGGCGAGGAGCACCGCGGGCTCGTGGGTGAAGCCGGCGAAGATCACGTGCTCGAGCCTCGCGGCCTGGTCGGCGAGCGCCGCGGCGATCCGCGGATTGGCGTGTCCGAACAGGTTCACCCACCAGGAACTCACGGCGTCGAGGTAGCGCCTGCCGTCGTAGTCCTCGAGCCACGCGCCATCACCGCGTTTCACGGCGATCGGCGGCATCGTCTCGTGGTCCTTCATCTGGGTGCAGGGATGCCACACGACGCGCAGGTCGCGTGCCGCGAGCGAGGGGACGGCCGAAGCGGTCCCGCGGGGGGGCGATTGGTTCATGGGCGGCATTTTCGCATAAGCTTGCCGGCGGGCCGTAAGCCCCTTGCGGAGGACGTCGATGCGACTGCCGGTGTTTGCGGTCGATACCAATTCCGGCCTGTTGCGCGGCGCGAGGCATCTGCGTTCGCCCAACCAGGACGCGCGGCCGGAAGGCATCGCGATCGATCTCATCGTGATCCACGGCATCAGCCTGCCTCCGGGAGCTTACGGCGGACCGTGGATCGATCTCCTTTTCACCAATGCGCTTCCCGCCGACGCGCACCCCTATTTCGCCGGCATCGCCGATTTGCGCGTGTCGGCGCATCTGCTGATCCGCCGCAGCGGCGAGGTCGTGCAGTACGTGAGCTTCGGCGCGCGCGCCTGGCACGCCGGAGCGTCGCGGTACGGCGATCGGCAGTCCTGCAACGACTTCTCGATCGGGATCGAACTCGAGGGAAGCGATCACGCGCCGTACGAGGACGCGCAGTATCGCGTGCTCGCCAAGGTGGCGGCGGCGCTGATCGACGCTTATCCCGGTCTATCGCCCGACCGGATGGTCGGTCATTGCGACATCGCGCCCGGACGCAAGACGGACCCCGGGCCCGCGTTCGACTGGCCTCGCGCGCGGCGTCTGGTCGATCTGGCGATGCGCGCCGGCGGCGCTCAGCGGCCGGGCTGAGGGTTCGCGTCCCGCGGCGCCGGCTTCCAGAGCACCTCGGTCCCATGCTCGTGCCTCGCGATCACGCGGGCAAGCACGAACAACAGGTCGGAGAGTCGATTGAGGTACACGAGCGCTTCCGGCGCGACGGGTTCCATGCGCGCGAGCGTCCAGCCGCGCCGTTCGGCACGGCGGCAGATGGTGCGGGCGAGGTGACAGGCGGCGGCCGCCGGTCCGCCGCCCGGCAGGATGAACTCCTTGAGCGCAGGCAGGGCCGCATTGAACGCGTCGATCTCCATTTCGAGCCGTTCGATCTGCGCCGAGCCGATCACCCGGTGTCCGGGGATGCACAGCTCGGCACCGAGATCGAACAGATCGTGCTGGATGCGCGTCAGGCACTCGCGTGCCGAATCCGGCATGGCGGGCACTGCGAGCACCATGCCGATCGCGCTGTTCGCCTCGTCGACCGTGCCGTAGGCCTCGACCCGGGCGTGGTCCTTGGCGACCCGGGAGCCGTCGCCGAGTCCGGTGCTGCCCTCGTCTCCGGTGCGGGTGTAGATCTTGCTGAGCCGGTGCCCCATCTGCAGGTCTCGCGGTCGTGGTCGGGGGCTGGGACGGTAGGCGGGTGCCCCGGCTCCTGTCAAGGTAAGCTTGGGCGGATGGATGCCTCGCCCGAACTGAAAGCCGCGCTCGACGCCGCGGCCACCGCCGCGGACATCGCCCGCAGCCTGTACCGGCGCAATCTCGCCGTCCGCGTGAAGTCCGACAAGTCTCCGGTCACGGAGGCCGACCTGCGCTGCGAGCTCGCGATCCGCGAGATCCTGTGCGAGCGATTTCCGACCTACGGATTTCTCGGTGAGGAGACCGGTTCCGCCGGCGCCGGGGCGGAGAGCCTCTGGCTCGTCGATCCGATCGACGGCACCAAGGCTTTCGTGCGCGAATATCCGCTGTTCTCGACGCAGATCGCGCTGATGCGCGCCGGAGAGATCGTGCTCGGCGTGTCGAGCGCTCCCGTGTACGGCGAGATCGCCTACGCCGAGCGCGGCGGTGGCGCCTGGCTCGACGGTGAACCGATCGGCGTGAGCGAGGTCGGCTCGATCGGGGAGGCGGCGCTGTCCGCCGGAAATCTGCGCAGCCTCGCCAGCGGAGCCGGCTGGTCGGCCTACGGGGCATTGGTCGCACGCGTCGACCGCATACGCGGCTACGGCGACTTCCTGCACTACCACCTGCTCGCCTCCGGCCGGATCGACGTCGTGCTGGAGAGCGACGTGAACATCCTCGACGTCGCGGCCGCCGCGGCGATCGTGACCGAGGCCGGCGGAAGATTCACCGATCTCGAGGGACAGCCGCTCGGTCTGACCTCGACGAGCGTCCTGGCGAGCAACGGCCGGCTTCACGGCCCGGTGCTCGCGGCGCTCAGCGGATCCAGCGAATCTGGCGGGCCGAGCGCGGACCGATCACGACCTCCGCGAGACTGAGCGGCTCGGTCCACCGGCCGGGCCCGATCACGCGCCGCCCCGCCATGAGTTCGGCGGTGTGTTGGGGCAGCAGCGGCACCTGCCGCGGGTCGCCGTATCCGTCGGGGAACAGGGGTGCATCCGTCGCCGGGTCGTACTCGTCGGTCGCACCGAGCGTGTGCATCAGTTCGTGTGCGATGACCACGTCGTTGGCGCCGTCCATGCGCGGATCGGCGAATGCGTAGACCACCCCGACCAGACCCTTCTCGAGCCCCAGCGAGTGCGGCAGGGTCGACTGCAGGGCGGGATCGCGGTACATCACGAACATGCGCACGTCCGTCGGCTCCGCCGAGCGGCGCCCGACGGTCCAGGCGAAGTAGCGCAGTCGGAGGCTCCAGAGGATCGTGGCGAGCGGGTCCGCGCCGGGCGCGAGTCGCGGCGGCGACCGATCGAGCCGCGGCTCGAGGCGCGTCACGACGGGCAGGGGTTCCCTTACTCCGTAGCGGGCCGCCTCGCGGGCGAAGAACCGGTCGATCGGCGCGAACTGTGCTTCCTGCAGGGTCGCAAGGTAGCGCGCGGTCGCCGGGCTCGCATCGGCCGCGATCGGATCGATCGCGACCCGCAGCGGCGACTTCCAGCTGGTCGCCCGTTCGTGCTGCCAAAGGGTGCGCAGCGCGACGAACGCGAGCAGCAGAGAGAGCACCAGGATCCGCGCGGTGCGAAAGCGCCGCGAGCGCTCGGCGGGATACCGGCTCTTTGCGGGGCGGCTCAATCTGCGGCTTCGACGCCGACTTCGTCGATCTCGCCGTCGGCGACGGTGTAGGACACCAGCATCGCCTTGCAGCAGACCGGACAGTCCTCGAAATAACTTTGACCCGGCACCGAAAGATCGAATTCCAGGTCGACGGTCTCCCAGCAGTGGGGACAGGTGACTTCGTAGTGTTGCAGCAGGTCCATCGCAGCACTCCTCCCGGTGGATGCGCGGCCTCGACGCCGCCTCAGGGCTGTAGCCGCGTCGCGCTCCAGCCGTCCGTGCCCCGGGTCCAGCGGGCGCGGTCGTGAATGCGGAATTCCCCCTCCACCCAAAGTTCGATCGCCTCGACCCGGAGCCGGTAGCCGCCCCAGTGTTCCGGGCGCGGCACTTGCGCATCCACGGTCGCCGGCTCGGGCGATCCGGGGCCTGCGTAGGGGATCGAGAAGCGGCGCGCCGTCGCGGCGACCGCGGCGATCAGCTCGCCCCGCGAGGAAACCGGTTCGCTCTGCCGGCTCGCCCACGCGCCCAGGCGACTCTGCCAGGGCCGGGACTGGAAATACCGATCGTTGTCGGCCTCCGCCAGGCGTTCAACGACGCCCTCGGCCCTGACCTGGCGGTGTCGGTGGTCCCAATGGAACACGACCGCCGCCCGTGGATTGGCGTCGAGCTCGCGGCCCTTGCGCGAGTGGTAATTGGTGTAGAAATGGATTTCCGCCGACGGCGCATCGATCGCCTTGCAGAGTACGACCCGCGCCGAGGGCTGGCCGCGGGCATCGACCGTGGCGAGCACCATGGCGTTCGGATTCGGCTGCCTCGCGTCGGCCACGGCCTCGGCCAGCCAGTTCGCGGCGACCGCGAGCGGATCGGCCGGCAGGACGTCTGGGAGCGTTTCCATGTGCGCCATGGTAGCCGCCGACGGGTCCTTCGTCACGCCGTGCCGCCGCCGCTTGCGGTCATCGTCGTCGCTCAGTACAAAGGGTGTGAGTGCGGGGCGCGTTCGCCCTGCCCACAGACGGAGAAACCGCGGAATGACTCTGGATGAATTACGCAGCGCGCTCAGCGAGGTCGATACCGCGCTCGTGGAGCTGGTCGCCCGCCGCCAGGCGCTCAGCGAACAGGTCGCCGCGGTCAAGCGCGCGACCGGGCGCGCGACCCGGGACTACGGGCGCGAGCGGGAGGTGATCCTGCGTGGCCGCAGCGCGGCGCTCCGGCTTGAGGTCTCTCCGGACCTGGTCGAGTCGATCCTGCGCCAGCTGATCCAATCCTCGCTCGCGACCCAGGAGCAGGCTCGCGTGGTCGCGCAGGCGCACGGAACGGGCAAGCGGGCGCTGGTGATCGGCGGCCGCGGCAAGATGGGTGGCTGGTTCGCCGACTTTCTCGCATCCCAAGGGTTCCGGGTGGCCATCGCCGATCCGGCAGGCGCTGACCCCTCGTTCGATTTCGTCGCCGACTGGCGGCTGGACCCGCTCGACCAGGACGTGCTGGTGATCGCGACCCCGCTCGGCGCGACCGCGGGGATCCTCGAGGAGCTCGCGCAAAGGGCTCCGCGCGGCCTCATCTTCGATCTCGGCAGTCTCAAGACCCCGTTGCGCGCCGGACTCGCCGCGCTCGCGCGAGCGGGATGCCGAGTGACCTCGCTGCACCCGATGTTCGGGCCGGACACGGAGCTGCTGTCCGGGCGTCACGTGATCTTCATCGATCTCGGCAGCGCAACGGCGCTCGCCGAGGCCCAGGAACTGTTCGCCTCGACGATGGCGGAGCGGGTCGTCATGGGCCTCGACGAGCACGACCGGCTCATCGCTTATGTGCTCGGCCTCTCGCATGCATTGAACATCGCCTTCTTCACGGCTCTCGCCGAGAGCGGCGAGGCCGCGCCGCGACTCGCGCGGATGTCGAGCACGACGTTCGATGCCCAGCTCGACGTCGCCAGCCGGGTCGCGGCCGAGAGTCCGGATCTCTATTACGAGATCCAAAGTCTGAACGAATACGGCGCGGAGTCCCTGCGCGCCCTGCAAGGGGCCGTCGAGCGGCTGGTTGGTGTGGTGGCTCGCAAGGATCCCGCCGGATTCGCCGCGATGATGGGTCGGGGCCGCGCGTATTTCGACGTACGCGCGGCATCGAGAGGCGTCTAGACCCATGGTCGGCGAGCGACCGGGCGCCGACGACGAGGGGCTGCGCAAGCGGATCGCGGAACTCACCGCCGAAGCGGCGCAAAACGCCGCGATCCTCAAGCGCACCCAGGAGCGCGAGCTCATGCTGTTGCGCGCCGACAGCCTGTCGCAATTGCTGCGCGAGCTGGTCGACGGGCTGCGCGAATCCTTCGGCCTCGATGCAGTCCACCTGATCCTGCTCGATCCGCAGCACGAAATCCGCCACCTGCTGGTCGCCGGCGGCGATCGTCCGGAGGAGTTCGGGCGGGTCTCGTTCGTCGATACCCTGGTCGGACTGGCGCCGCAACTGACCAGCCTGCAGAAGCCGTGGTTGGGACCGTACGTCGGCGCCGATCATCATCTTCTGTTCGCCGGCGGCGGAGACTATCGGAGCGTCGCCCTGCTGCCCCTGCCGCGCAAGGACCGCGCGCTCGGCGTGTTGTGTTTCGGCAGCGCGGATCCGAGCCGCTTCACGCGCCATCACGGCACCGACTTCCTCGCACACCTCGGCGCGGTGGCCGGTGTCTGCATCGAGAACGCGGTGAACCGCGCCAGGCTGCTGCGCGCCGGCATCACCGATTTCCTGACCGGCTGGCACAATCGTCGCTACCTGCAGCAGCGCCTCAAGGAGGAACTGGCACGGGCCCAGCGCCGGTCCGGCTCGATCGCCTGCCTGATGATCGACATCGATCGATTCAAGGGCATCAACGACGCTTATGGGCATCTCGCCGGGGACAATGCGCTGCGCGAGATCGCGCATCGCGTGGAGGCGCAGATTCGCAGCATGGACACCGCCGCGCGCTTTGGCGGCGACGAACTCGCGATCCTTCTCCCCGAGGCGTCCGCGGCGGAGGCGGCCAAGCTCGGCGAGCGCATTCGCGCGGCAATCGCCGCCGAGCCGTTCGTGCTCACGTCGCAGATCACCCGCGGCCTGACGGTCTCGGTGGGCGTCGCGGCGCTCTGCCCCCGACACGAGGACCACGATCTGCCGGCGCTCGCGAATCGCCTGCTGGCCGACGCGGACGCGGCGCTCTATCGCGCCAAGGCGCTCGGCCGGGATCGCGTCCAGGTGGGGATCGGCTGAGTCCCCGCCGCCGATTCAGGGGCGATCGACCGGCGGGTGGAGCCAAAGCGGCGTCCGATATGGAACAATGAGGCATGTCGGCAAATCCGGGAATGGACTACATCGACCGGGACGGTTTCCGGGCGAACGTCGGCATCGTGCTGACCCGGGGACCTGAGCACGTCTTCCTCGGCGGACGGGTCGGTGGACGCGGCTGGCAGTTTCCCCAGGGCGGCGTCAACCTCGGCGAAAGGGTCGAGGACGCGCTGTTCCGCGAGCTACGCGAGGAGATCGGCCTCGAGAGGGCGGACGTGGAGGTGCTCGGCTCGACCCGCGGCTGGTTGAGGTACCGTCTGCCGCGACAATACGTGCGCGACCGCTGCATCGGGCAGAAACAGCGCTGGTTCCTGTTGCGACTGGTCAGCGACGAGTCACGGCTGCGCTTCGATACGACCGCGCAGCCGGAATTCGACCGCTGGCGCTGGGCCGAGTACTGGACACCGGTCAGAGAGGTCGTCTACTTCAAGCGCCGGGTCTACGTGCGCGCGCTCCACGAACTCGGCGCCCTGCTGTTTCCGGGCGGGCTGCCGCCCTACCCGCAATGGTGGACCGAGATCGATTCCTAGAACGGCTTCACGATCACCAGCACGACGATCGCGATCAGCAGAACCGAGGGGATCTCGTTGAACGCGCGATACCAGCGCGAGTTGTGCCGATTGCAGCGGCGGGCGAAATCGCCCGCCAGGGTGCCGCACTTCACGTGATAGGCGATCAGCAGGGCGACGCAACCGAGCTTGGCGTGCAGCCAACCCATGTGCAGATAGGCCGGTACCGCGAACAGCAGAGCGATCCCGAAGGCGACCGTCGCCGCCGCGCCGATCGTCATGAGCTTGAACAGGCGGCGCTCCATGGTCTCGAAGCGCACGAGACCGGCCTCATCGGCCGTGTCGGCATGGTAGACGAACAGTCTCGGCAGGTAGAACAGTCCGGCGAACCAGGTGACCATGGAGATCACGTGAAAAGCCTTCAGCCACAGCATCTTGGGCACCTCGAGGTCAGCTCTTCGGCGGTTTTCTCCGGCCGGCGCGGCTCGCCGCGTCCGCTGTCGCCGATTGGCGTCAGGCGGACGACCGAAGCGGCGATAGTCTGACAGAACCCGGCGGCGTTCGTGTAATGTCACGGTCCCTGAAGCCATCGGCGCGCCGAGCGCGGCGCCACGAGGAGCAATGGCGGAATCGTTCCGCAAACTGGTCGTCCGCAGTTATGCGCCCCGCCGACGCGCGGTGTTGCTCTGCCTCTGCGCGGGTGCCGGCCTCATCGCGCTGTACGGGTCGTTCGAGCTCGGGCGCTACGACGCCGGTTATCGGGTGGTTGCCTCGGTGCGCAGCGCCTGGGCCGCGAGCCGCCGGATCCGGCAACTCGAGGCCGAGAATGCACAACAGCGGGCGCAGATCGCCGCGGCCGAAGTCGCCCGCCGGGTCGATCGTGCCGGATCCGCACAGCTGCAGCACAGTCTGACCGACATGCAGGGCCAGATCGCGCGATTGAACCAGGATCTGGCGTTCTATCAGGGACTGGTGCAACCGGATTCGGTCGTACGGGTCAAGGTCCAGCAGATGCAGATCCTGAGCGGCGCCGGCGCCAATCGCTTCCGACTGAAGTTCGTACTGATGCAGGTCGGCAAGCCCTCGGGTACGGTCGCGGGACGCATCGACCTCGCGATCGAGGGCTCGCGCAACGGTCGTCCCGAAACCCTGCAATACGCGCAGATGGCGCCAGGAAGCGCCGCTTCTCTGTCATACTCCTTCCGCTATTTCCAGGATTTCGACCAGCCGCTGCAGCTGCCTGCCGGGTTCGCCCCCAGCCGCATCGACGTCGCCCTGCACGCCGGCCGGGATCGGGGCCGGGGTTACCGGCAGGCGTTCCTGTGGAATACTCAGGGTGTGACGACCGAGGCCGATTCCGCGACCTCGGCGGGTTCCAAGGGTGTTGCCGATGTTCAAGCGCCGCAAGAGAAATAAGCCACCCAAGATCCATACGCTGATCGGTGCGAACACGCGCATCAACGGCGACCTGGAATTCGGCGGCGGCCTGCATCTGGATGGCCAGATCAACGGTAACGTCAAGGCCGAGCCCGGCTCGGCGGCGGTGATCCTGGTGAGCGAACAGGGCTGCATCGAGGGTTCGGTGAGCGTACCGAACGTGGTGCTGAACGGCATCGTCAAGGGCGACATCGAGGCGGGCAGCCGGGTCGAACTGGGGCCGAAGGCGCGTGTGCTCGGCAATGTGCACTACGAGGTCATCGAGACCGCGGTCGGCGCGCAGATCAACGGCAAGCTGATCCACCGTCAGCACGCCGCCGCGGCGGCCGCCCCCGCGGAATTGCCGGCACCCGCCGCGCCGTCGCCCAAGGGCGAGGCCTGACCGGGACCGGACTGCGGCGGTGCGCTTTGATCGCACTGCTCGAGGCGGGTAAGATCCCCCCATGGACACGCGCATGGATACGGTCGAGGCGCCCGCCACTCCTCCGGCGGCCCTGGTGTTCACCGATGCCGCCGCAGGCAAGGTCGGTGAACTGATCCGCGAGGAAGCCAATCCGAACCTCAAGCTCCGGGTGTTCGTCTCCGGGGGCGGATGTTCGGGTTTCCAGTATGGATTCACCTTCGACGAGAACGCCGAAGAGGGCGACCTGCGCGTCGAGAACCGCGGCGTCACTCTGCTCGTCGATCCGATGAGCGCGCAGTACCTGATGGGCGCGGAGATCGACTACAAGGAAGATCTTCAAGGTGCGCAGTTCGTGATCCGCAATCCAAACGCGAAGACCACCTGCGGTTGCGGGTCGTCGTTTTCGGCCTGACGGCGTAGCAACCAACCCCGCGATGGCCACCGGGCGCGCCGTGCCGGACGTACTCGCGGCCGTCGATCTCGGTTCCAACAGTTTCCACATGGTGGTCGCGCGACATTCGCACGGCCAGATCCTGATCCTCGACCGGCTGCGCGAGATGGTCCGTCTCGCGGCGGGGCTCGACGAGTCCGGTCGCCTCGACGACGCGGCGGTCGAGCGCGCGCTGCGCTGCCTGGAAAGATTCGGCCAGCGATTGCGGGCAATGCACGCCGACAGCGTGCGCGTGGTCGGAACCAACGCGCTGCGCCGGGCGCGCCGCAAGCGCTGGTTTCTCGAACGCGCCCGGGCGGCGCTCGGCCATCCGATCGAGATCATCTCGGGTCTCGAGGAGGCGCGGCTGATCTACTCGGGGGTCGCCCATACGAGCCCGATGAGCCACGACAAGCGGCTGGTCATCGACATCGGCGGGGGATCGACGGAACTGGTGATCGGCGAGGGCTTCAATCCGATGCTGCTCGAGAGCATGTCGGTCGGCTGCGTCGGACTCGCCGCCCGGTACTTCGAGGATGGCCGGATCACCGAAAAACGGTTCGAGCGGGCACGTACCGCGGTACGCATGGAACTCGAACCGGTGACCGCCGCGTACCGCAAACTCGGCTGGCTCGAGGCGTTCGGCAGCTCGGGCACCGTTCGCGTGATCGGCGATCTCCTGCGGCGCCTGTATCCCGACGAGCCAAGGATCACGCCGGGGAACCTCGCCAAGCTGGCGGATCGCGCGCTTGCGGCCGGGCACGTCGATCGCCTGGCGCTCGTCGAGGTCGACGCCGAGCGGGCTCCGGTATTCCCGAGCGGACTCGCCATTCTGCTGGAAGTGGTCGAGACCCTCGGCATCGACCGACTGCGGATCGCCGAGGGCGCGATGCGCGAGGGACTGCTGTACGACATGATGGGGCGCTTCACCGACGAGGACGCCCGTGTGCGCAGCGTCCGTGCGATGGAGAAGCGCTATCACGTCGACGCCGCGCAGGCCGATCGGGTCGAGGCGACCGCGGTCGCTCTGCTCGCTCAGGTCGAATCGGCCTGGGGGCTCGACGATCCCTTCGCGGAACTCGCGCTGCGCTGGGCGGCCCGGCTGCACGAGGTCGGACTCGACATCGCGCATTCCAAATATCACCGGCACGGCGCCTACCTGCTCGAACACGCCGACCTGCCCGGATTTCCGCGGGAAGAGCAGCTGCTGCTCGCCGCACTGGTCGGCGCGCACCGGCGCCAGCTGTCGCTCGAGTCGCTCGAGGATCTCGTGCCGCCCTGGGACCGACTGGCCGAGTATCTGATCGTGCTGTTGCGGTTGGCGGTGCTGCTGCATCGCGGCCGCAGTCCCGAACCCCAGCCCGAGCCGAAGCTGCGGGTCCGCGGACGCACGCTCACGCTCGAGCTGCCGGCGCGCTGGCTGAAGGATCATCCCCTCACGATCGAGGATCTCGATCAGGAGCGGCAGTACCTGAAGGCCGCGGGATTCCGCCTGGTCAGCGGCTGAGGCGCTCAGGCGAGCACGTCGCTGGCTGGCGCCGGCCGCTCCGCATACCACTGCAGAAGGCGGGTCTGGGCGCAGACTCCGCCCGGGCCGCTCGCGTGGACGTAGCTGCCGTCGCTCATGAGCCGCCAGCTCTGAGTATCGTCGCTCAGGTACAGTTGCAACTCCTCGATCACACGTCGACGCAGCTCGGCCGATTCCACCGGGAAAGCCACCTCGATGCGGCGGAACAGGTTGCGATCCATCCAGTCGGCGCTGCCGCAGTAGACCTGCGCCTCGCCGCCATTGCCGAAGTAATAGACGCGGGAATGTTCGAGAAACCGGCCGACGATCGAGCGCACGCTGATTCGGTCGGACACCCCGGGTACGCCTGGACGCAGGCAACAGACCCCGCGCACGATCAGGTCGACGGTGACGCCGGCCTGCGAGGCGCGATAGAGCGCCCGGATCATCGCCGGCTCGGTCAGTGCGTTCAGCTTGGCGATGATGCGGGCGGGACGTCCCGCGCGCGCGCAGGCGATCTCGCCTTCGATCTTGCCGAGCAAGGTCCGGTGCAGAGTGAACGGCGCGTGCAGCAGCTTGTGCAGGCGCGGGATGCGCGTGAGTCCGGTGAGCTGCAGGAAGATCTGGTGAATGTCCTCGCCGATCGCCTCGTCCGCGGTCAGCAGGCCATAGTCGGTATAGGCCCGCGCGGTCCTGGCGTGGTAATTGCCGGTTCCCAGGTGGCAGTACCGGCGCAGTCCGCCTTCCTCGCGGCGGACGACCAGGACGAGTTTCGCGTGGGTCTTGAAGCCGAACACCCCGTACATCACGTGGGCGCCGGCTTCCTGCAGCTTGGTGGCGATGTCGATGTTCGCCTCCTCGTCGAAGCGTGCCCGCAGCTCGATGATCACGGTGACGTCCTTGCCGCCCTGCGCGGCCTCGCACAGCGCCTCGACGATGCTCGAGTCGCTGCCGGCCCGGTAGAGCGTCTGCTTGATCGCGAGCACCTGCGGGTCCGCGGCGGCCTGCCGGATGAAGTCCGCGACCGGGGCGAAGCCCTGGAAGGGATGGTGCAGCAGCACCTCGCCCGCCCGCAGTACCGCGAACAGGTCCGGTCCCGATCGTAACCGCTCGGGAATGCTCGGCGGGAATGGCGGGTACTTGAGATCGGGGCGGTCGACCAGGTCGTACAAGGCCATCAATCGGTTCAGATTGACCGGTCCGGGCACGCGGTACAGGTCCTGCGTGCCGAGTGTGAACTGTGCGAGCAGGTAGGAGAGGATCTCGTCGGGGCAGTCATGGGCGGTCTCCAGCCGAACGGCATCGCCGTAGCGGCGCGAGGCGAGCTCGCCCTCGACCGCGCGCAGAAGATCGTCGACCTCCTCCTGCTCGACGAACAGATCGCTGTTTCGGGTCACGCGAAACTGGTAGCAGCCGCGCAGCTGCATGCCGTCGAACAGTCTGGAGATGAATGCCTCGACGATCGTGCCGAGGAAGACGAAATTCCGACCGCCCAGGGAATCCGGCAGGCGCACGATGCGTGGCAGTGAACGCGGTGCCTGGACGACGGCCAGACCGCTGTTGCGGCCGAAGTCGTCCTCGCCCTCGACGACGACGGCGAAATTCAGGCTTTTGTTCAGGATCTTGGGAAAAGGCCGGGCGGGGTCGAGTGCCAGCGGGCTCAGCACCGGTTCGACCTCGCGGACGAAATAATCCTCGAGCCATTCGGCCTGCGAGTCACTCCAACGCTCGGGCGTGAGGAAGGTGATTCCGCAGTTGGCGAGCTCGGGCAGCAGCCGCTCGTTGAGCACCTCGTACTGCTCGGCGACCAGTCGGGTGGCCCTTTCGTGGATCCGCGACAGCTGTTCCGAGACGCTCAGCCCGTCGGGACCGACCTGGGCCGCGCCGGCCTCGGCGAGTTCCTTCAGCCCGGCGACGCGGATCTCGAAGAACTCATCCAGATTCGCGCCGGATATGCACAGGAAGCGGGCCCGCTCGAGGATCGGCAGGGCTGGATCCTTGGCCTGTTCGAGGACGCGCTGGTTGAATTCGAGGAAGGACAGTTCGCGGTTGATATAGAGCGCTGCGGAACCCAGATCGACGTCGTTCATGCATCCTTGCCTTACGGTCCAGACGGGTAAATTGCCCCGAGCACGCGCGCGCCGCGCGCGCCGGTCACCGCCGGATCGCCCGAGGCGACGCCGGCCAGCGTGCAGCGGGCGAAGAAGGCGAAGGCGGCCGCTTCGACGAAATCCGGGTCGAGACCGAGCGCGGCGGTGGTGAGGACCCGCGAAGGCGCGGCGCGCCGCGCGATGGCCTGCAGCAGGCCCTGATTGTGCGCGCCGCCTCCGCAGACGTAGATCGAGGCTCCCGGGGCCGTCTGGCGCACGGCTCGCGCCACGGATTCGGCGGTCAGTTCGCGCAGGCTGGCCTGGACGTCGGCCGCGGTTCGTTCGCCACCCGGCGCCGCGGGTGCGCTCGCGAGGCGGGCATCGAGCCAGCCGGCATTGAAGAGTTCGCGCCCGGTACTCTTCGGTGCGGGCAATTCGAAATAGGGCTCCTCGAGCAGATGGGCGAGCAGCGCCTCGTCACAACGACCGCTTGCGGCGAAGGCGCCATCGCGATCGAAGGACTCGCCGCGATGGCGGGCGATCCAGGCATCCATGAGGCGGTTCCCGGGACCGGTGTCGAAGCCCAGCAGAGTGGCTCCGCGCCGCAACACCGTGACGTTGGCGATCCCCCCGACGTTCAGGATCACGCGATCCTGGCGCTCATCGCGGAACAGCCGGTCGTGGAAAGGAGGTACGAGCGGTGCACCCTGGCCGCCGGCGGCCACGTCGCGGCGGCGGAAATCGGCGACCACCGTGAGTCCGGTGCGCTCGGCGATCACGTTCGGATCGCCGATCTGCCAGGTGAACGGAGCCGGAGGCTCGATCCGATGGCGCAGCGTCTGTCCGTGGCTGCCGATCGCCACGACCTCGCGCGCCGGCACACCGGCCTCGTGCAGCAGGACGAGCGCGGCCTCGGCGAACGCCGCGCCGATCTGCACGTCGATGCGGCCGATCTCATCGAGCGGCGCCGCATCGGGCGCGTCGAGCAGGGCCGCGAGACGGCTGGCAAGACGCGGCTCGTAGGGCGCGGCCCGTGCGGCCACGACGCGCATCGGCCGTGAGTCGAAATCGACGAGCGCGGCGTCGATCGCGTCCATGCTGGTGCCGGAAATCAGGCCGAGATACAGGCCCATCGCCGTTGCGGCGCGCGGTCAGCGCCGGGGTGCGGTCGGCGCGGCGCCGAGCCCGGGCCGAGCGGGTACGACGATTGCCGCGGTCCGCGGTGCGTTCGCACCGGGCTCGGTCCGCAGGTCCGCGACCAGAGGTGCGGCCGCGGCGAGAAAGGCGCGCAGCTCGGCGCCGCGCAAGGGCGGGGCACCCGGCAGGTGCACCGTCTGCGGATTCCGGTAGACGCCGTCGACCCGATATTCGTAATGCAGATGAGGCCCGGTCGCGCGCCCGGTCATGCCGACGTAACCGATCACCTGGCCCTGGGCGACGCGTTCTCCGTCGTGCAAATGGCGCGCGAATCGCGACAGGTGGCCATACAGCGTGGTGATCCCGTGCCCATGGGCGAGGATGATCGCATTGCCGTATCCGCCCTTTCGACCCTCGAACAGGACCCGTCCGTCGCCGGATGCGTGCACCGGTGTGCCCATCGGCGCCGCGTAGTCGGTGCCGGTATGAGCGAGGACCCGGTGCAGCACGGGATTCATCCGGTGCGGATTGAACGCCGAGCTCACCCGCGTGAAGTCGAGAGGCGCGCGCAGGAACGCCTTGCGCATCGGCTTGCCGTCCGGCGTGTAATACCCGGCCACGCCGTCGGCGTTCACGAAGCGCACGGCCTGATAGGTCTCGCCATCGTTGACGAAACTCGCCGCGAGCACGTCGCCGTCACGCAGGTACTTGCCGTGCTGGTAGATCTGTTGGTAGACGACGGTGAAACGGTCGCCGGGACGCACGTCGAGCACGAAATCGATGTCCCAGGCGAACACGTTCGCGAGCTTGAGGGCGACCGTGTCGGACATGCCCGCGCTCTCGGCGGCGCCGAACAGAGAACTGTCGATGGTCGCGCTCGCGACGCGGATCCGCGTCTCGACCGGGTCCTCGATCAAACGCGCCTCGAATCCCGTGCCGTTGCGCACCACCTTCAGCGTCTGGGTCTCGCTGACCTTGCGCGTGAGTTCGTTCACTTCCCCCGCGCGGTGACGCAGCCGGATCGAGTCCCCCGGCTTGAGGAAGTCCAGGCTCTGGCGGATGCCCGGGAGTTCGCGGATCTGCGCGAGGTCGGTGGTGTCGAGGGCGAGCCGGCGGAAGATCCGATCGAGCGTATCGTTGCGGCCGACGACCACGTCGATCGTCGAGCCGAGCCCCGCCTGCTGGACCGCGACCGGCACACCGTGCGTTGCGGCTGCCGCCGTGCCCGCCGCGGGTCCGGCGCCGGGATAGACGAGAGGCGCCGGCACCATGTCCGCCGAGCCCGTCGGGTCGTGGGCGGCGTGCCAGATCAGCAGCGCCGCGCTTGCGGCCGCCGCGATCGGCGCCAGACGCCGGCCGAAGATGCGGACCTGATGCGCAATTCGGCGAATGGTCAAAGGTTCACGGCGCAATGGCGTACTCACCCTTGGGGGAATCGGGGTCGAGCCCGTTAGGCTAGCGACCGATCGCCGCTCGGTCAATGGCACCGTGCGGCGCAATCTCTAATGCGGAAGCCGATTCGCTTGCGTCCAGTAGCTGCCGGCCTCGCGAATCACCTCGCTGAACGTCGGAAAGTCGACCGGCTTCACCAGAAAGCTGTTGGCGCCCAGCCGGTAGCTGTCGCGCACGTCCTGTTCCTCGGCCGAGGAGGTGAAGATCACGACGGGGATCGCGCGGGTCGCCTCCTCCGACTTGATGCGCCTCAGTACCTCGATTCCGCCGACCCGCGGCATCTTCAGATCGAGCAGAACCAGCTTCGGTCCCATCGCCGGTGACCGCGGCTGCGCGCCGCCGAACAGGAACTCCAGCGCTTCCACGCCATCGCGTACGCGCAGCACTTTGGCCGGCACCTTGCCCTTGCGCAGCGCGCGCAGCGCCATTTCGGCGTCGGCGTCGCTGTCCTCGACCAAGAGGATTTCGACTCCCTCGCGATCGTTCATGTGTTCCCGAAAACGCTCCGTCAACTGACCAAGCCGGCGATGGTAATGCATCTGGCGGCCGATGCCGCGGTCGCGATTCGCGGATGCCGCAACGCGGCATGAGGCGCGGTGGATGGAACCCGCCCGGCCGGTCCACTCCGTCTAGCCCGCAGGCGCGCCGCCCGGTTAAAGTGCGCCGGCCCGCGGCAAGGCCCCCGCGCCGCCTCGGCGGCGGCGTGTCCAGATCGACTCTGAAGAGGAAGCGAACCATCGTGATGACGGCTGGAATCGACGAACAACTGAGCGAACTCGCGCGCGGCGCGGTGGACCTGATCCAGCTTGCCGATCTGCGTCGTAAGCTCGAGCGCGGCCAGCCGCTGCGCGTCAAGGCCGGTTTCGACCCGACCGCGCCCGACCTGCACCTCGGCCACACGGTGCTGATCAACAAGCTGCGGCAATTCCAGCAATTCGGGCACGAGGTGATCTTCCTGATCGGGGATTTTACCGGCCTGATTGGCGATCCGACCGGCAAGAGCGCCACCCGACCGCGGCTGGGACCCGAGGAAATCGCCGCCAACGCGCGTACCTACCGCGAACAGATCTTCAAGATCCTCGATCCCGAGCGCACCACGATCGACTTCAATTCCCGCTGGATGGGGCAGATGACGGCCGCCGGACTGATCGAACTGGCGGCAAAGCACACGGTCGCGCGCATGCTCGAGCGGGACGATTTCCACAAGCGTTACAAGAACGGGCAACCGATCGCGATCCACGAGTTTCTCTACCCTCTCGTACAGGGCTACGACTCGGTCGCATTGCGCGCCGACGTCGAACTCGGCGGCACCGACCAGAAGTTCAATCTTCTGGTCGGACGGCAGCTGCAGGAGGCCTATGGGCAGGAGCCGCAGATCGTGCTCACCATGCCGCTGCTCGAGGGACTCGACGGCGTGCAGAAGATGTCGAAGTCGCTCGGCAACTACATCGCGATCCACGATCCGCCCGGCGAGATGTTCGGCAAGCTGATGTCGATTTCCGACGAACTCATGTGGCGCTATTTCGAACTGCTGTCCTTCCGGCCGTTGCGCGAGATCGAGACGCTGCGTGCCGCGGTTGCCGGCGGCGCCAATCCGCGTGATGCCAAGGTGGATCTTGCCTGCGAGATCGTCGCCCGCTTTCACGGGGAGCCGGCCGCGGCTACGGCGCGCGAGGAATTCGCGGCGCGATTCCAGCGCTGCGCGGTGCCGCAGGATCTACCCGAGCACGCGCTCGCGATCGAAGGCGAGAGTGCGCGACTCGCCTGGATCCTCAAGGAGATCGGCCTGGTCGCGAGCACCTCCGAGGCCGCGCGCAAGATCGAGGAGGGCGCGGTCCGGGTCGATCAGCAGAAGGTCGCGAGCCACCGGCACGAACTCGCCGCTGGCGGCACTTATCTGGTCGCGGTGGGCAAGCGCGCGATGGCACGCGTGCGTCTCGAGAGAGTCGGCGTCTGAGGCGAAGGCTCGGCAGGGACAGATGCACAGTTCACGATTCGTGACAATCTGTTGACAGCGGCCGAAGGGGGGCTATACTGCGCGCCCTTCCAAACGGAAGGCGGGATTCGAGACGATTTGGCCATTGACGGCCCTCGAATGTCGGCTATACTTGAAAGTCTTTCCCCTCGGACTTAGTCGCCAGGGGTGCTATTTAAAAATTCGAACAGGTAATTTGTGTGGGGACTCGCGTCAATGGCGCCTTTGGTGCAATTGAACGAGTACCGAACGACCAGTCGTCCGAAAGGACAGCAAGGTGAGATTCGGGATCGTGATTGCTTCAGTCGAAGAGATTTAACTGAAGAGTTTGATCCTGGCTCAGATTGAACGCTGGCGGCGTGCCTAACACATGCAAGTCGAGCGGTAACAGGCGTAGCAATACGTGCTGACGAGCGGCGAACGGGTGAGTAATGCTTTGGAATCTACCTAGTAGTGGGGAATAACCAGTCGAAAGATTGGCTAATACCGCATACGTCCGTGAGGAGAAAGCGG
>JAGWPY010000068.1 GCA_028870275.1 Gammaproteobacteria bacterium
GGGACCGAACTCGTTGACGAAGCGATCGGCATCACGGCGATGCGCATCGAGATCGACGGCGATCACGTCGAGCCCGCGTTTCGCGTAGGTGTCGTGGAGCGAGGTCATCCACGGAAACGACTGCTTGCAGGGTCCGCACCACGACGCCCAGAAATCGAGATAGACCACATGACCCCGATGGGCGGCGAGATCGAGTCGTCCCGGAGCGGGGCTTGCGCCCGATACCGGCGCGGCGAAGGCGAGCTGAGTAAAACATGCCAATACTGGCAGCGCGAAGGCCGACGCGCGGCGAATCTGTGTCGTTGACAATTCTTTACCCTTGAAACGATTTGAAGCCAGTGACGGTTGTGGTAACTAAGCGGCTCGCGGAGTGTTCCGGATCGACTTTTACTTTGTCTCGCAAAGTCGGACAGTGTCAAGCATGAGAAAGTTCTACGATGCCCTCGATGATCTGCGCGTCATCCGCAGCCAGGTGGCGCGCGGTACGCAATTCCGCGGCTATGGGCCGGCCTCGATCGCCGGCTCCGGCCTGCTCGCGATCGCGGTCGCGGCGGTCGAGACGCGATTCGCCTTCGCCCATGCGCCGGCGCTCTGGGTCTTCCTCGCAACCTGGATCGCGACCGCCTCCGCGGCGATCGCCTTCACCGGCGTCGAGACGATCCGCCGGGCCCGCCGCGAGCATGGCGGCTTCGCGAAGGACATGATCCAGGCCGCGGCCGGACAGTTCCTGCCGGCGATCGCCGCGGGCGTGCTGTTGACCGGCGTGCTGCTTCGCTTTGCACCCGGGTCCACCTGGATGCTGCCCGGCCTCTGGCAGGTGCTGTTCAGCCTCGGCGTGTTCGCCTCCTGCCGCTTCCTGCCGCGCGGCATGTTCATGGTCGGCGCCTGGTACCTGAGCGCGGGCCTCGTCTGCCTCGCGCTCGGCGACGGTCCCGCGGCCCTGTCGCCCTGGACCATGGGTATTCCATTCGGTATCGGCCAGGTCCTGGTCGCCGTCCTGCTGCAATTCGGGTACCGTAGGCACGATGCCTGACCGTCAACGCAAGAGCGCCGCGGAACACCCGTTCGCCTATGAGGGGCTGGACCGCGTGATCCACGAGCGCGCGCGTCTGTCGCTGCTCACCTCGCTGGTGACCCAACCCCGCGGCTTGACCTTCGCCGCACTCAAGCGCCTCTGCGATCTCACCGACGGCAACCTGAGCCGCCACCTGCAGGTGCTCGAGGACGAGGGGATCGTCGCGATCAGCAAGGACTTCGACGGTCATCGGGCCGTGACCGTCTGCCGCCTCACCCCGAGCGGCCGCAAGCGGTACCACGACTATCTGGCCGTACTCGAGAAGGTCATTCTCGACGCCGCCGGCGCCGCGGGGCGGCGGACTCTGCGCGACCTGTCCGAGACCTGACGATGACGCGGGCGTGCGAGAGGCGCGTCTCCATGAGACTCGCAGGACCTTCGACCAGGCTCGCAGGAACATCGACCAGCCTGGCGGGAACATCGACCCGGCTCGCCGCACTGCTGATGATCGCTCTGGTCCTCGGCGCGGGCCGCGCCTACGCCGGCGGCGGCCCCATCGGCATCGATCACGAGTGGGCGCTCGATCAGAGCGGCATCTGGGCGCGCAAGTATCAGACCGGACTCGAGTTCGGCGTGGTCGCGCTCGAAGCGGCCGGCAGTCTCTGGTACGGCAACGACAACCGCCTCGGCCACACGTTCTGGCAAAGCGCGGATTCCTCGATCTTCTCGGGCCTCGCCTCGGTCGCGCTGAAGTACTCCTTCAGCCGCGCCCGCCCCTATCAGGACCGGGGTCCGAACGCGTGGTTCCAGGGAAGCTGCTGCCAGAGCTTTCCGAGCGGCGAGGTCACGCTGCAGGCGAGCTTCGTGACGCCGTTCATCCTGAACTACTCGAAGGATCATCCCTGGGTCTGGTCGCTCGAGGCGCTGCCGGTCTACGATGCGATCGCCCGCATGAAATCCCAGGCTCACTGGCAGACCGACGTGCTCGCCGGCTGGTTGCTCGGCACCGCGGCCGGATACTGGTCGACGACCCGCAGCGTGCCGATCACGGTCGAAGTGCTGCCCCACGGGCTGTCGGTCGGCTTCTACAAGCGGTTCTAGTCCCGGCGCGAATTCCCAAAACCCGATCGCGCGCCGACGGGATCCTCAAAGGTCGGTGTACTTGCGGGCATGTCCGTGCGCGAGCGCGGCCGGGTACTTGAGCGCATTGAGTTCGAGCTTGCGCTTCGCCGCGTCGATCAGATCCACCTCGAACTTGTCGGCCAGGCGGATCAGGTACAGCAGTACGTCCGCCATCTCGAGCGCGACCTGATCGCGCTGCCGCGCCGGCATGTCCTCGCGGGTTCCGCGGTCCATCCATTGGAAGTGCTCGAGCAGCTCGCCGGCCTCGACGATCAGGGCGGTGGCGAGATTCTTCGGCGTATGGAACTGGTCCCAGTCGCGCTCCTCGGCGAAGCGACGCAGCGCCGCCTTCAGATCCTCGAGCCCCTGATCGCGCAGCGCCGCCTCGCCCCCCGGCGGTCCGCCGCCCTTGTCGGCGCTCACGCGAGCACCGCCTGGTAGAGGACGACCAGCTTGCCCCAGGCGCGCTCGGCATCGGGCTCGTCATAGACTGGCCGGCCGTGCTCGCGCGGCAGGTCGGCGATGCACCAGCCGTGAGTCGTGCCCGGATAGACCTCGATCTCGGTGGCGACGCCTGCCGCCGCGAAGGCGGTGCGCAGCCTCTCCCTGGCCTCCGGCTGCCGTCGATCGTCGCTCGCCGCGATCGCGAAATAGGAACGCGCCTTGATCTTCGGCGCAAGCAGGTGCGGACTGTCCGGCCGATCGGTCACCAGTCCGCCGCCGTGGAACGAAGCGGCCGCGCCGATCCGCTCGCCGAGCAGCGCCGCGGTGCGCAGCACCAGTGGTCCGCCCATGCAGTAGCCATGCGTGCCGAGCTTGCGCCGCGAATCGACCACGGCTTCGCGGTCGAGGAAGCGCACGTACGCCTGCGCATCCCGCTCCGCGGCGCCGGGCTCGTGGAGCCCGCGAGTCCAGCGGCTCAATTCGGCACGGTCCTCTAGGCTCGCGAAGTCGAAGCCCTTTACGTCGCGGATCACGGGAGCGCGCGCATTCCGATAGAACGGATTCGGCACCAGCACGGCGTAGCCGAGCGCCGCGAGTCGTCGTCCCATCGCGCGGAACACCGGTCGCAGACCGAACACGTCGGTCCAGATCAGCACGCCGGGATGTCGCCCCCCGGGCGGATGGAAGAAAGCCGCATCGCAGCGGCCGTCGGCCGTGACGATGCGCACGTCGCGCTCGACGACCGTGTGCCGAGGGGCGGCCAGCGCGGTCCTCGCGACGAGGCTCGGCGCGGCGGCCGCAAGGCCCGACGCGGCCACGCAACGGATCAGCCTGCGCCGCTCGGGATCGCAAGGCGGGTCGACCCGATCGGGAATCCGGTGATTGCGGGCCATGCCCCCTCCGCTTGGTTGCGCATGAGGATCGTAGCGCGATTGCGGTCGCGAAGGACAGCGGAGCGGTCTCGCGTCGGCGGATCGAGCGACTTTGCTATGATCGCGCGAACCACGGACGGGCATCGTCCGCGCAGCGTCCGCTCCACCTGCCTGCGAGTACACCATGTTCCCACGTGACTTAGCCCCCCGCTTCGTGGCCACGCTGCTGCTGTGCGCCGTGGTCGCGCAGCCCGCCGCCTTCGCTCAGCCCGGCGCCGCGCCGCTGCCGCGCAGAATCGACCTCGGGCCGGCCGATTCCTCGGCCTGCACGACCGACCCGGCCGCATCGACGACCATACCCGGGTGGCGAACGATCGCCGGCAGTCCGACGCTGCTGTGCGCCGAGGACGACCCGCTCTTCGCGGCGCACCCCGAGGAGGCGCGGATCGGCAGCGGACCCTACGGAGCCTCGGCGCTGGAGCGGTCCGTGGACCTTCAGGCGATCGCCGCCGCGATCGATCGTGGCGATGCGACCTGGGCGCTCTCAGGCTGGTTGGGCGCGAGCGGCGCGGGACGGGCCCGCGCAAGCCTGGAAGCGCACTTCCTCGACGCGAACGGGCGAACCCTGCAGGGCGCCGTCCGGCTCGACGGCCCGGTCGCGGGCGTCCCCGACGGCGGCGGCCGGGCACGCGCCTTTGCGAGCCGCGACGCGCATGGAGCCATTCCTCGCGTCACACGCTCGCTGCGCCTCGACTTGCGCTTCTCGAACGACGACCCGGCCCACGACAGCGCATTCGCCGATCGCCTGTGGCTCGCGCTCACCCCCGCGGTCGCCGTGCCGGCACCGCGTCCACCGGCTGCGAAGGTGAGGCGATTCGATCACGTGTTCCTGATCATGATGGAGAACACCGGTTACGAGCAGGTGATCGGCGATCTGCGCGACGCGCCGTACATCAATTCGCTCGCGCGCCGCGGCGTGCTGCTCAGCCGCTACTACGCGGTCTATCATCCGAGCGACGAGAATTACCTGGCGATCGCCAACGGCTCGGCCGCGGTGCGCGGCGCGGTCTATTTCCCCAAGATCCATCTGCGGATCCGCCACCTCGGTGATGCCCTCGAGGCGGCGCACCTCAGCTGGAGGGCCTACGAACAGGGTATGGGCACCCCGTGCAACACCGACACGCGCTTCGACAAGTACTACGAGCCTGACGACGCGCCGTTCGTCAATTACGCCAACGTGATCGACGACAAACGCCGCTGCCGCGAACATCTGGTCGACACGAAACAGCTGACGCGCGATCTCGCCTCGGCGAGCAGCACGCCGAATTTCGCCTGGATCGCGGCCGATGATTACGACGACGGCGAGGATGCCGGCAACGGTTCGCCTCACAGCCTCGTGGTTCAGGATGCCTGGCTGCGCTCCACGCTCGAGCCGTTGTTCGCATCGCCCGCCTGGCGCCGGCAACGCTCGCTGCTGATCCTCACCTGGGACGAGTCGAGCCAGATCGCGACCAATCACGTTGCGGCGATCGTACTCGGCTCGCGCGGCAGCGTTCGTTCCGGCCTGCTCAGCACGACGCGCTACGATCACTACAGCACGGCACGCACGATCGAGGCGGCGCTCGGTCTGCCCGCACTCACCGCCAACGATCGCTACGCGCCCGCCTTCGACGAGGCCTTCACCGCGCGCTAGAGCCCCGGGGGCCGGAGCGCGCATCAGGACCACGCCGCCGGCGCCCGCGCATCCGGTCCGCACCCTGGCGCCCGCGCGGCCTTCCGGCCTCGGGCCGCTCTGGCGCCGCGCAGCATGTCGCGCATCGACGCGCGACACTACCGAGCGAGGAGCATCCTTTGCTATAGTAGAGATGCTCGCGACGATCAGTCCGATCGGAGAGTATCCGGAGAATTCCGGATCGCCGAAGGCGCAAGTTCCGCCCGGAAACGCTCAGGCCCAACGACGACGGACTGTGGGGACTTCACAGGTCTCCCGACGAGCTCTGGAGAGCGATGGGCCTGCGCGGCTCATCCACCGAAGGGGTGCGGCGCGCTCACGGCGCCTGATCTCTCAGGTCACAGGACAGAGGGGCGGCAGAAGCGGAAACGGCTTCTGCCGCCTTTTTTGTTTGCGGACCTGGAGGTCGACGGCGCGCACCGGGAGAGCCCCCGTGGGACGACGCACTTCGCTCTACGACCTGCACTGCGCACTCGGCGCACGCATGGTCGATTTCGGCGGCTGGGACATGCCGCTGCAGTACGGCTCGCAGATCGCCGAGCACCACGCCGTGCGCCGGGGCGCGGGACTGTTCGACGTCTCGCACATGGGCGTCATCGATCTGCACGGCGCCGACGCCCGGCCCCTGCTCGAACACCTGCTGTCGAACGACGTCGGCCGGCTGCGCGAAGACGGCCGCTGCCTGTACTCCTGCATGCTCAACGAGGCCGGAGGCATCCTCGATGATCTGATCGTCTGCCGCGTCGCCGGCGACGAGTACCGACTGGTGGTGAATGCCGCGACCCGCGCCAAGGATCTCGCCTGGATCAGCGGGGCCGCGACCTCGCGCGCCGTGACGGTGCGCGAGCGCACCGATCTCGCGATCCTCGCGGTACAGGGACCTCTGGCCCGCGAACGCGCGGCGGCGCTGCTCGCGCCGGACGATGCCCGTCGGGCGCTCGCCCTGCCCTCGTTTGCGGCGAGTACGATCGGCGGCTGGTTCGTCTCGCGCACCGGCTACACCGGCGAGGACGGTTTCGAGGTGATGCTGCCCTCGAGCGAGGTCGAGGCGCTCTGGCGTGCCCTTTGCGAATCCGGCGTGACACCCTGTGGTCTCGGCGCGCGCGACACGCTGCGGCTCGAGGCGGGCCTCGCGCTCTACGGTCAGGACATGGACGAGAACACGAACCCGTTCGAGTCGGCGCTCGGCTGGACGGTCGCGCTCGATGGGCCCCATCGGGCCTTCGTCGGCCGCCCGGCACTCGAGCGCAGTCTCGCGCGCGGCGATGCGCGTCGGCTCGCCGGCCTGTTGCTCGACGACCGCGGCGTGCTGCGTGCCGGGCAGCGAGTACACAGCGCCGCCGGCGACGGCGTGATGACCAGCGGCGGTTACTCGCCGACGCTCGACCGCTCGATCGGCTTCGCGCGCCTGCCGGCGGCGGCGAGCGGCGAGGTCTCGGTCGAAGTGCGCGGCAAGTTGCTACGCGCCCACCTCGTCACGCCGCCCTTCGTACGGCGCGGCCGCGTCCTGATCGATCTGAACCCCCAATCCGCGGAGGGATGAACCATGACCGAGATTCCCGAGGATCTGCAGTACACCGAGGCGCACGAATGGTTGCGCCGACGCGCCGACGGGCTCGTCGAGATCGGCGTCACCGACCACGCCCAATCCGCGCTCGGCGACCTGGTGTTCGTCGAACTGCCGGCGGTCGGTCGGGCGTTGCGCGCCGGAGAGGCCTGTGCCGTGGTCGAATCGGTGAAGTCCGCCTCCGACGTCTATGCCCCCTTGAGCGGCGAGGTGGTCGAGGCGAACGCCGCGCTGGAAAAGACCCCGGAGACGATCAATCAAGACCCCTACCGCGCGGGCTGGATGATCCGCGTGCGGCCATCGCCGCAGGGCGAGACGAGCCCGACGCTCTCGGCGGCGCAGTATCGGAGGCTGCTCGACGAGCAGCGCCGCTGATGGCCTTCATCCCGCATATGTCGGCCGACGTGTCCGCGATGCTGCGCACGATCGGCGTGGCGAGCATCGACGAGTTGTTCGACGAAATTCCGCCCGAGCTCGCGGCCGCCGAACTCCACGACGTGCCCGAGCCCCTGAACGAAATGCAGATCGGCCGGCTGATGCGCGAACGCGCCCGAACGGACGGCGCGCCTCTGGTGTTCGTCGGCGCCGGCGCCTACGAGCACCACATCCCGGCGGCCGTCTGGGCCCTCGCGGCCCGCGGCGAGTTCTACACCTCCTACACCCCGTACCAGGCCGAGGCGAGCCAGGGCACTTTGCAGGTGATCTACGAGTTCCAGACCATGATCGCCTCTTTGACCGGTCTGGAGGTCGCGAACGCCTCGCTGTACGACGGTGCTTCGGCGCTCGCCGAAGCGGCCCTGATGGCGGTACGCGCGAATCGCCGCTCGACCTCGAAGCGATTGCTGGTGCCGACGACCGTGCACCCGCACTACCGCGGCGTGCTCGAGACGATCGCCGCCCCGCAGGGGCTCACGTTCGATCCGCTGCCGTATGCCGCCAACGGCGGCATCGATGCGGCCGCGCTCGCGCGCGGTGAAACCGCGGACTGCGCCGCCATCGTGCTGCAACAGCCGAATTTCTTCGGCGCTCTGGAAGACGTCGATGCGATCACCGACTGGGCGCATGCGAAGGGCATGCTGGTGATCGCGGTGGTCAATCCGGTCTCGCTCGCACTGCTGAAGCCGCCGGGCGCCTGGGGCACGGAAGGGGCCGACATCGTGGTCGGCGAAGGACAACCGCTCGGCGTGCCGCTCGCCTCTGGGGGGCCTTATTTCGGCTTCATGGCCACGCGGCGCAGTTATGTGCGCAGCATGCCGGGACGCATCGTCGGCCGCACCCTGGACCGCGTCGGCCGCGTGGGCTACACGCTCACGCTGCAGGCGCGCGAACAGCACATCCGCCGCGCCAAGGCGACCTCGAACATCTGCACGAACCAGGGCCTGCTGGTCACCGCGGCCACGATCCATCTGAGCTTGCTCGGCGCCGAAGGCCTCGCGCGGACCGCCGCGGCCTGTCATGCCCGCACACGCGCGCTGATCGAGCGACTCTGCCGCCTGCCGGGCGTCGGCCGGCGCTTCGCCGGGCCGTACTTCCACGAGGTCGTGCTGAGCTTCGATCGACCGGTTGCGCCGCTGCTCGAGCGCCTCGCGCGTGCCGGTATCGTCGGCGGTTACGATCTTTCCCGACACTACCCCGAACTCGGTCATGCCCTGCTCGTCTGTGCGACCGAGACCAAGACCGAGGCCGATCTCGAGCGTTACCAGCAAGCGCTCGCGCAGGCCCTGCAGGATGCGCCGTCCGCGCGCCGCCAGCCATGAGGACCGCCATGTCACCCACCGAACCGACCGTCTTCGAAATCGGCGCGCCCGGGCGCGGTGCCACGGATCAGTGGCCCGAGGCCACGCCCGCCGAAGCGCTCGACGACCTGCCCGCAGCGCTGCTCCGCGGCTCCCGCGCCGCCCTGCCGGAAGTGGGCGAGCTCGACGCCGTGCGCCACTTCACGCGTCTGTCACAGCGCAATTTCTGCATCGACACGCAGTTCTACCCGCTCGGCTCGTGCACGATGAAGTACAACCCGAAGGCCTGTCACCAATACGCGATGCTGCCGGAGTTCCTGGCGCGTCATCCGCTCGCACCGGACTCGAGCGGCCAGGGCGTGCTCGCCTGTCTATATGAACTGCAGGAGATACTGAAGGCGGCGACCGGCCTCGCCGCCGTGAGTCTCGCGCCGATGGCCGGGGCCCAGGGCGAATTCGCCGGTGTGTCGATGATTCGCGCATATCACACCTCGCGCGGCGATCATGCCCGCGACGAACTGATCGTCTCCGAAGCCGCGCACGGCACGAATCCGGCCACCGCCTCGATGTGCGGCTACACGGTGCGCGAACTGCCGGTCGCCGAGGACGGCGATGCGGATCTCGAGGCCTTGCGCGCCGCCGTCGGACCGCGCACGGCCGGCATCATGCTCACCAACCCGTCGACCCTCGGCGTGTTCGAACGGCAAATCGGCGAGATCGAGCGCATCGTGCACGCCGCCGGCGGACTGCTGTACTACGACGGAGCGAATCTGAACGCGATCCTCGGCCGCGTGCGTCCCGGCGACATGGGTTTCGACGTGATGCACATGAACCTGCACAAGACCTTCGCGACACCCCACGGCGGCGGCGGACCCGGCGCCGGCGCGGTCGCGGTCAATGCGCGCCTCGAGCCGTTCCTGCCCGTGCCTCTGGTCGGCCGTGACGGGTCCGCCTATCGCCTGCTCGACGAGCGCGAGCGGCCGCAGTCGATCGGCCGGCTGTCGGCCTTCGCGGGCAACGTCGGCGTGCTGCTGCGCGCCTATGTCTATGTGCGCATGCTCGGACGGACAGGCCTGCGCGCGGTCGGCGAGCACGCCACGCTGAACGCGAACTACCTGCTCGCGCGCTTGCGCGCGATCGGCTACGAGCCGGCCTACCCCGAGCGGCGCGCGAGCCACGAATTCCTGATCACCCTGCGCCGCGAGGCCCGCGAACTCGAGGTCACCGCGATGGACGTCGCGAAACGGCTGCTCGACTACGGCTTCCACGCGCCCACGACCTACTTCCCGCTGCTCGTGCCCGAATGCCTGCTCATCGAGCCGACCGAAACCGAGAGCAAGGCGACGCTGGACGCCTTCGCCGAGGCGATGGCGCGGATTCTCGAGGAGGCGCGGCGCGAACCGCAGCAGCTGCGCTCGGCGCCGCATTCGCTCCCGGTGCAGCGGCTCGATGATGTGCGCGCCGCGAAGCAACTCGATCTGACCTGGCAGGCGCCGGCGGCGGCGCCTGCGCCGCCGAGCGGGTGAGTGGACCTCAGACGACGAAGGCCACCGCGATGCCGAGCACGACCAGCAGAGTGCCGAACACGCCGAAGAGCAGCGTCCGGCGACGCTGATAGCCGGCGCGCATCGGTCCGAGACGCAAGGTGAGCGCGAGGCCCGAATACCAGACAGCCGAGAGGATCGCGATCGTCGCGATCGCCGCGGCGCGCAGCTCCCGCGGCGCGTGCGCCGGTATCGTCGTGGTGAAGATGCCGGCCCAGAACAGCAGCGACTTCGGGTTGGCGAGGCTCGTCAGCCAGCCCGCGCGAAGCGCCTGCCATGCTGCCGAGAACTCGCGCGGCCCGGTCTCCCCCGCCGCAACGACGCGGACCGCGCCACGCAGCGTGCGCAGGCCGAGATGGACCAGGTAGATCGCCGCGAGTACATGGACCAACCGGTCGACCCAGGCGAACCGTTCGACCAGCGCGGCGGCGCCTAGCATCGCGAGCAGGGCCCAGCTGGTCGTGCCGAGCGCCGTGCCGACCGCCGCGGCGACGGCGTACTCGGCCGGACCGTTCATCGACAGCCGGCTGACCAATACGAAACTCGGACCCGGACTCGCCGCAGCGACCAGGTAGATTCCGCCGATGGTGACCAACACCGTGGCTTCCGGCATCTCGGCATTCCAGCGCCGCGTCGGCGCGCGATCCAAAGCGTTCCGGACCGAAAGCCATTGTAGGCAGGAGTCATACGCTCGCGCAGCCTCGAGAGCCGGGCGAACGCGGCATGTCATGCAATATTCACGGTCCGCGCGCCGCGCCCGCGGCGATCCTCGCCTGCAGCGCGCGCCGCACCGCGTACATGCCCAGTCGCCAGGGCCTTGAGCGCATCCGACCGAGTTCCTCGGCGGTGAACGGACGAAAATCCGCCGGCAGATCCGCCGGATCGAACCGCCAGAGCATCCAGTTGACGACCGACGCCAGACGCCGGTTATCGAGCGGCGAGGAGGCGATGCCGGGAATGCGCGCGAGATACGCTCGCCCGCCCGGCACGCGTAGATAGCGCGCGACCTCGCCGGCGAGCTTCGGCGCGGTGTGCGCCGAGCCGTCGCCGTTCGGCCGATGGCAGCCCTGGCAGTTCAGCACCCAGTCCTGCCACGCGAGACGCGGATCCGATACACCCGGATGCGGGGCGAGCTCGGCGGTGCTTGCGCCGCGATACGCGGCAGCCGCGACGGGCCCGGCCGCCCGTGCGAGCCCCGCGAAACACAGGGCCGCGAGCAGTGCGCCGCCCGCGAAGCGCCGATGCCGGTTCATGAGAATCCCCGCGCGCCGCGATTCAGCGATGCGCCGGATGCACCTCGGGTTCCGCGGCGCCGAGGATGATCGACACGGTGCAGGTATAGGACTGGCTCTTCGTGCCGAAACACCAGGTGATCTCGTTGTCGTTCTGCGGACGGACGACCGGCCGGTCGCCCTCGTTGCGCTGGCAGTTGCACCGCCCCCAGAGGACGCCGCCGCAGCAATCGTTGTAGGAGACGATGTAGCTGCGGCCGTCGGCCGGATTGCGGCAGGTGCCGATCCAGGTGATCGGCGACATCTCGGTGCCCGGCGGACAGGCGTTCACGGTGCCGCCGTAACAGGCGCACAGCGAGCCGTCGATCGCGCAGTAGCGCCAGTAATCGCAACTCGCCTGATTGCCCGGGTCCTGGGGATTGCCGCTATAGACCGGCGGCTGTTGGCCCGACTTCGGGTCCGCCGCGGGGTCCGGCGCGTCGGCGGCGCGCGCCACCGGCAGCAGCGGCAGCGAGCTCGCGCCGGCGAGCACTCCGCCCAGCATACCGAACAGACTGCGCCGCGAAGTCCTGGCCGCGAAACCGCGCAGCATTTTTTCCGTCAAGCCGTCGATGTTAGCCACGACCGTCTCCCGTCGATGCGGTGACCCTGTCCCGCTGTTGCAGATAGTCCTGTAGCGTGCCGACGCGATGTTCCTTCGCGACGAACAGGCTCTCGAGGTGTTCGCGCGTGTTGACCAGCCCCGATGCGGCCAGCCGGCCCTGCTCGTCGATCAGCACCGCGTACGGCAGCTTGGCCACCCCGAACGTGCGGCCGAGCGGTTCGGACAGCACGTAAGGGAATCGCGTCAATCCTTTCGCTTGGACGAACTGTCGATGGGCCTGCGGTTCGCCGTCGCTCGCGAGCACCACGTCGAGCCAGTCGCGCTCCGCGCCCTGGGCCGAACGGATCGCCGGCAGGAGCGACTCGCAGACCGGACAGTTCGGCGACAGGAACAGCAGCAACTGGGCACGGCCCTCGCGCAGGCCGCCGATGCGCACTTCCCTGCCGTCGAGTCCCGTCAACGCGAGCACCGGCGCCGGATCGCCGACCTTGAGCGCCTGTTTGAGCGTCAGCGCTCCGGCCGGAGCCAGTCGCTCGTGCAGGACACCGATCTGACGGGCGAGCGCGAGGCACAGCAGGCCGAGCGCGATCACGGCGATCCACAGCAGGATCTCGGAGGCGATCACGAAATTCATCGATGCGCCCCCGTGGGACGCGCGCCGAGTCCGGCGAGCGTGTCGAAGGCGAGATACAGCACGAACAGGGCGATCCCGGCCAGCAAGGCCGCGAGCGCGCGCGCAGGTTCGACCGGCATGTCGAGCGCATCGGACCGGTACGCGACCGCGGCGGCGAGCAGCGCGAGCGCACCGGTGCGCAGCAGCTGAGTCCGACCAAGCCGGGCATGAGCCCGCCCGAAGCCGCAGCCGCAATCGATGTCGCGCCGTCCGGCAAGATAGGCGCGGCTCAGCAGCAGGAAGTATCCGCCCCAGAGTGCGGCCGCGAGCCATCCGCCGGCGGCCCGGGTCGGCGCCATCAGCAGCGCGAGGCCGGCCGCCGCCTCGACCAGGGCGAGCGCTGTGACCGCGGCGCCTCGCGCCTCGATGCCCGCAAGCGCGCTCACGGCGGCGGCGGTGCGTGCGCGGTCGCGAAACTTGTGTGCCGCGGCCGCGCACAACAACATGGCGAGAAAAGCCGCGACGGGACCCACCGCGCGGCCGACGACTCCGGCCGCCGTCCAGGTCGACGGGTGGATCACGGCGCTCATGGCCTCAGCGAACCGGCTCGATCAGCATGCGCGTATGGAAGCCCGGCGTGTTGAGGCTGCGCAGCAACGCTCCGGAGCGCGGGTCGTAGACGTCGATGCGGCCGTCGCCGAGTTCGCCGCCTTTCTTGCTGGCGACGTAGCTCTGCACCACCAGCAGGGGCTGATCGGCGTGCGTCAGCGCGATCGAGGCGCCGGGGCGAACCAGATGCAGACGGCGGATGCGCCGGTGCGAACGCACGTCGTAGACCCAGACCTCCTGCGAGGGATCCTTCTGCGTGCCCTCGTGCGCGTTCGCCTGCATCAACACGTAAAGAGTGTCGTGCCCGTCGCTCGTGACCACCTGCCAGCCGGCGGGCTGCCAGTGCGCGGCGCGCTCGGCCGGCGAGACGAGCGGCCACGAGGGCAGCACCTTGGCGATTTCGGCGCGCCCATCGATCGGCTGCACGTCGCCGCGCATGGTGACGAAATAGCGCACGCCGTCGATCACGGTCGAGGAGGTGAACAGGGGATTGTCGCTCAGGTCGTTGAAACGCGCCGATTCCGCGCGGTCGATCACCCGCCCCTGGGCGTCGAGCTTCAACGAGAGCATCGTGCCGCTCGAACAGAGCGTGAAGAAGCCCCGCTCGCCGGACGGAAAGATCAGCGAGCAGCCGGGAATGTCGATCGAACCGAGCACCTTGCGACCGGGCAGATCGACCACGGTGACCGAGGATGCCGGGGTGAAGTCGAACACCAGGCCGAGCCGCTCATGATCGGTGAACTCGAACATGCCCTGCATCGCGGTGATCAGAGCCCGCTTTCCTCCGGGCAGGACGATCTCCCCGGTCGGCTCGAGGGTCTTCTTGTCGTAGACGGTGATGTAGTCGGTGCGCGTTCCGCGCGTGAAGCGCGACCAGACCGTGTCGGCGGTATAGAACTCGTTCCGCCCGTCCGGCACCAGGAGCGTGGTCGAGTCGCGCGCCTGAACCTGGCCTTTCACGGCCCGCGCATCGCTCCCCACGTCGCGGATCTCGATCCGATCGGAGGCGTAGTCGAGGAACACCCAGCCCTTGGGATAGGGCACGGGCAAGGTGAGCACGTTCGGGATCTGTCCCGCCGGCAGCGGGTTCGCGAAGCGCGGCGCCGCGGGCGCCGAGGTGGAGACCCACGCAGCGAGGATGACGGACGCCGCGGTCCGAGGCTTGATCGGGCTCATGGAACGATGAGTCTCCCTGTGAGGTCTGTGCGCCCCTGCAGCGGGCACCGGCGCCGTTCTCGCGGCTTGCTCTACCCCAAGAATATCGGTTCGCGCGCGCCGGTGGTACCCCTTTGCGCCGGCACACGTATCATGAGCGCCCCCGACATCCGACAAATCGACGGTTCATGGCCGAGGTCGCCGAAATCGACGCGCTCATGCGTCCGTATCAGGGCAAGGTCCCGGGTGCGAGTGTTCTGGTCGTCCGGCGCGGCGAACAGGTCCTGCGGCGCGCCTACGGGCAGGCCGACCTCGAGTCGGACGTCCCGGCCACGCCTTTGACGAATTATCGCCTCGCCTCGCTCACCAAACAGTTCACCGCGGCGGCGATCGCGCTGCTGGTCGAAGCGCGGCGACTGGGGTTCGACGACCTCGCCGGCCGCTGGCTGCCGGAGTTGCCGGCGAGTGCCGGCGCCATACGCTTGCGGCATCTGCTCACCCACACCAGCGGCCTGATCGACTACGAGGACCTGATCCCGGCCGGTACCGAGGTCGCGCTGAGGGATGCCGACGTGCTCGGCCTGCTCGCCGCCGAGCCACGACTGTACTTCGCACCGGGCACGGGGTTTCGTTACAGCAACGGCGCCTACGCCCTGCTCGCGCTGATCGTCGAGCGGGCCGCCGGAATCGATTTCGCCAGCTTCCTGCGCGAACGCATCTTCGCCC
>JAGWPY010000069.1 GCA_028870275.1 Gammaproteobacteria bacterium
GAACCCCTGGCCGATGTTGAGCGCGCCTTCTTCGAGCGCGCGCCGCGACATCACCGTGAAGATCGTCGTGCCGACGTCGGGCAGCTTGCTGCGAAAGAGCATTCAGCGGGATCCGGACAGACGGGCGAGGCCGCCGGAGAGGGAATAGACTGCGTAGCCGGCGCTGCGCAGCTGGCGGGCGGCCGCGAGGCTGCGCTGACCCGAGGCACAGACCAGCAGGTACCGCCGGTCCACACGCAGTGACCGCCCTCCCGCGAGCAGCTCCGCCATCGGCACGTGCGTGGCGCTGGACGGCCTCGCCGCGAATTCATCGGCGCCGCGGATGTCGAGCACTTCCCAGCCTTGCGCGGGCGCGTCCTCGAGGGAGGCGATTTCGACTTCGAGATCGGCGTCGGCGCACGCAGCCGACCCCGGATCGACGACCCGGACGCAGCCCGGCGCGCGGCATTCGCCGCAGCGCGGTGCGCGCAGCCGGGACACCTCGAAGGTGGCGAAATCGAACAGCAGCAGCTCCCCGCGCAAGCCCGTGCCGATACCGAGCAAACACTCGAGCGCGATGATCGCCTGCATCGCGCCCAGCGCGCCCGGGACCGGGCCCAGCACACCCGCTTCGGCGCAGTTGCCGACCAGGCCGTCGACGGTCGCGGTCGGCCACAGACAGCGCAGACAGGCGTGACCCTCGTCCGGCGCGTAGGTCTGGATCTGTCCCTCGTACTGGTAGACGCTCGCAAACACCGCGGGCCGGCGCTCGAGCACGGCGGCGTCGTTGACCAGGAATTTGGTGCGGAAGTTGTCGCTACAGTCGACCACGAGATCGTGCGCGCCCACCAAGGCACGGGCGTTTCCGGCATCGAATCGCGCGGCATGGGCCAAAACGCGCACCGCCGGGTTCAGACGCGCAATCGCCTCGCGGGCGAGTTCGGCCTTGGGGCGGCCCACGTCGGCCCGCCCGTACATCGGCTGGCGGTGCAGATTGCTCGCGTCGAGCCGATCGTGATCGACCACGCCGAGTTCTCCGACTCCGGCGCCCGCGAGATATTGCAGCACCGGGCTGCCGAGACCACCGGCACCGACCACCAGCACGCGGCTGCGGGCAAGGCGTGCCTGACCCTCGGTCCCGACCTCGCGCAGAGCGATCTGCCGGGAATAGTCCGGCTGCATCGGCGTTTCAGTCATGGCCGCGGTGGGCGTGCGGGTGCGCGTGTTCCTCGTGATGATGCGGCGCCGCCGCGCACCGCTCGCAGTTCACCCAGCCCGAGTCGCCGTTCAGATAGTGTTCCTTCTTCCAGATCGGCACCCGATGCTTCACCTCGTCGATCACGTAGCGACAAGCCTCGAACGCCTCGCCGCGATGGCTCGCACTCACGCCGACCCAGACCGCGAGGTCGCCGATCGCGAGATCGCCGATACGGTGCAGACAGAGGGCATGGCGGATCGGAAATCGCTTCAGGGTTTCCGCGAGGATCCGTTCACCTTCCTTGAGGGCGAGTTCGACGAAGGCTTCGTATTCGAGCCGGCGAACGGCGAGGCCCTCGTTGTGATCACGCACCCAGCCCTCGAAGCTCACGAATCCGCCTGCGGACGGGTCTAGTAACTCCCGCCGGGCGGCCACGGTGTCGATCGGCGTCTGCGAGAAGCGAAAGCGCGTCATCCGCCAGCCACCGGCGGAATGAACACGATCGCATCGCCAGGCGAGAGCGGGCGCGTCCAGTCGCAGAATTCGCCATTCACGGCGACCTTGAGTTGCTCGGCCGGCAGCGTGAACGGGTGCCGACGGGCGAGTTCAACGTAGACCTGTGCGGGCGTCGCCGCGGTCGTCTCCAGGGTTTCGGCCGAGCGGCCGGCCTGTTCGCGCATGAGTGCGTAATACTGGATCTTGATCTGCATCGCTTCTCTAGCCGGCCCCGTGATCGAGCACGGCCAGAGCCTCCTGATATTCTTCGGGGGTGTTGACGTTGTCGAGCGCACGCGCCTCGAGCGGCTCGATCAGCTTTACCGGATGGTTCACGAGGAATTTTCGCGGACAGCTGCGTCCCGCGGATTGCCAGGAGGCGAGCGGCGCAGCCGCGCCCGGCTCCCAGATCGCGCACAGTGGTTCCGGGAGCCCGTCGTAGCGGCTCCTGTAAGCGGTCGCGACCCCCTGGGGGGCGCGTTCTCGCAGCAGGTGACGGAGCACCTCGTCCGAGAGGAACGGCAGGTCGCAGGCGAGCACCAGCCAGGCGACATCCGGCCGCAGCGCGAGCGCCGACCGGATGCCGACGATCGGACCGCCGCCGTCGAACGCATCGACCACGAGCGGCCGGCCGGCGCGCAACCGATCGCCGGTCTGGTCCGCCCGTACCGACACGTAGACCTCGGGCAGATGCCTGCGGGCGAGCGCGAACACGCGGTCGAGTTGCGGCTCGCCGGCATATTCGAGCGAAGCCTTGTCGCGCCGCATCCGTGTGCTCGAGCCGCCCGCGAGGATCAGGCCGTACACCGAAGGTATCGCGTCGCTCACGGTGCCGACTCGATCCGGTGATCGCTCTTGCCGCCTTCCTTGACCAGCAGCCGGGTCTCCGTGATCACGATGTCATGGGAGAGCGCCTTGCACATGTCATAGACCGTCAGCGCTGCGACGCTCGCGCCGGTCAGCGCTTCCATCTCGACGCCCGTCTTGTCGTGTACCGAGACGGTGCAGCGGATCACCGCGGTATCGCCCATCAGCTCGATCACGATCTTGCAGCTCTCGATACCGAGTGGATGGCAGAATGGGATCAGTTCGTGAGTGCGCTTCGCGCCCATCACGCCGGCAACGATCGCGGTGTCGAAGACCGGGCCCTTGGGTGAGCGCAGGTCATGGTCACGCAGCGCAGCCGCGACCGCCGCGGGGAAGTGGACCCGGCTCTCGGCGATCGCCGTACGTTTACTCGGCTGCTTGTCCGACACGTCGACCATGGTCGGCCGGTGATCGGTGTCCAGGTGCGAGAATCCGCTGTCGATCGACATCGCTCTGCGCCTCATCCGCCGATGTAGTACATCTCGATCTTGCGTTCGCCCGCCTCGCGGCCGCGCAGCTCATTGCGCAACTCGCTATAGCGGTCGCGGCGCGCGCTCCAGGCTCCGCGGATCAGCGTGAGAAGCTCCGCGTCGTCCGCACCACTGCGCAGTGGCGTGCGAAGGTCCAGTCCCTCGGTCGCGAACAGACAGGTGTAGAAGCGGCCCTCTGAGGACAGTCGCGCACGGCTGCACGAGCCGCAGAACGGCTGCGTCACCGAGGAGATGAAGCCGACCTCCCCCGCGCCGTCGTCGAAGCGCCAGCGCTGGGCGACTTCGCCGCGATAGTTCTCCGCCACCGGGCTGATCGGCCAGCGCGCGTGGATCCGCTCGACGAGTTCGCGCGAGGGTACGACCAGATCGGGTCGCCAGTCGTTGCGGTTGCCGACGTCCATGAATTCGACGAATCGCACGATCACCGGCCGACCGCGGAAACGCTCCACGAGCTCGAGCACGCCGCCGTCGTTCACACCACGCTCGATGACCGCATTGATCTTCACGGGCGCAAGCCCGGCGGCAATCGCCGCCTCGATTCCTTCGAGCACCTGGTCGAGCGCCGCGAAACCGCCGCTCATCCGCTTGAAGATCTGCGGATCGAGGGTGTCCAAGCTCACGGTCACACGCTTGAGTCCGTTCGCGAACAGGTCGACCGCGTGCTGGCCGAGCAGCACGCCGTTGGTGGTCAGAGCGATGTCCTCGGCCGTGGGGATCGCGGACAGGTCGCCGACCAGGTCCGCGAGATTGGTGCGAAGTAGCGGTTCGCCGCCCGTCAGGCGGAACTTGCGAACCCCGAGACTGGTGAACAGGCGGGCAAGGCGCACGATCTCCTCGAACGACAATCGCTCCTGGGAACGCAGGAAACGATAGTGCTCGTGGAACGCCTCCTTCGGCATGCAGTAGGGGCAGCGGAAATTGCAGCGATCCATTACCGAAATGCGCAGATCGTGCAGGGGCCGGCCGAGTCTGTCGAGCGGATGGTCCGCGCCGCGGATGTCGTGTACGTCGCTCGTCATGCGAGCAGATTACCAGCGGTAAACGCCGGTGACGAAGCCTTTCGGATAGGTGTTAGGCCCCGGCGGCAGTTCGATGAATCCGTCCGTCCCGGAGAGGCTGAGGAAGTCGCCCGAACCATTCGGAGGACGTGGATGAGCCCAGGGGCGGCCCCAATCGTCGTAGCGGATCGCGACCGGCAGAAAATATGCCAGTGGCGCGTGGAAGTTGACCTCGGAGGCGAGCGCAAGACGTTCGATCGGCGTCGGTCTCGTGCCCATCGCCGCCGCAATGGCCGGGATCACGTAACGGCTCAGGCACACGAGCGTCGAGACTGGATTGCCGGGCAGGCCGAACACGGCTTGCCCCGAGGGCCCGATCCCGAACCACATGGGCTTGCCGGGCCGTTGCGCGATGCGATGAAAGACCTGCTGGACACCCAATTGCTGCAGCGCTCGGGGAACCAGGTCGAATCGTCCCATCGATACGCCGCCACTCAATATGAGCACCTCGTGAGTGGTGAGGTGCAGTGCGAGACGCTCCGTGAGGCGCGCCGCATCGTCCGGCAAATGATCGTCGCCGATTCGCAGGTACCCCCGCTGACGCAGAGTCGCCACGACCGCATAGGCGTTCGAGCGACGTATCTGGTATGCCTCGATCGGATCCCCCGGTTCGACGAGTTCGTCGCCGGTCGAGACCACCATGATCGCCGGCTGGCTACTCACACGAATCCGCGCCATGCCGGCCGAGGC
>JAGWPY010000008.1 GCA_028870275.1 Gammaproteobacteria bacterium
CGGCCCACCGGTTCCTCGCCGACGAGCCTGCGCGCCGGGCGCTCGCCGCCCGCGCGGCGGCCCTCGCGCTGGCCGATGGCGCCGCGGTGGCGGTGGAGGCGCTCGCGGGCCTGCTCGCTTCGCGCGCGTCGAAACCGGCCGGGAGGTGAGCGGAATGCCCCGCGCATTGCTGCTCGGCTACGACCTGGGCCAACCTTCCTTCCGGCACCGGATGCAGACGCTGGTGCCGGCGCTGCACGCGGCCGGCTGGGAGGTTCGCTGCGAGCGATTCCCTTCGGGTCGGTATGGTGTGCGCACCTGGGAACGTCGCGGCTTGCTGCGCTGGGCGGACGTCAGCGTTCTGCACCAGATCAAGCTGAGCGCGATCGAGGCGCGACTGTTCGCGACCTTCAGCCGGCATCGCGTGTTCGATTTCGACGATGCGATCTACGTGCGCAAGCCGCGGCGGCTCGGCGAGCCGCCCGACGAATCGCCCTGGCGCCGCCGCAAGTTCGAAGCCACCTGCCGGCTCGCCGACGAGGTGGCGGCCGGCAATCAGGTGCTCGCGGAGGCGGCCTGGACGGCGGCCCGTGCCGTCACGATCCTGCCCACCTCGATCGATGCCGGCGCGTATCCGCTTGCGCCGTCCACGCTCGGCGCGGCGGCCGCGGGCGGGCCGGTGACGATCGTCTGGATCGGCAGCCCCGAGAACCTCGTCTACCTGGAACTCGTCCGTCCGGCGCTCGCCCGGCTCGCGGCGCGCGACCCGCGCGTGCGTCTGCGCGTGATCTGCTCGCGGTTCCCGGAATGGCCGGAAATTCCCGTCGAGCGCGTCTCCTGGAGCTCAGAGGGCGAGGCCGCCGCGCTCGCCGAGTCGCAGATCGGAATCATGCCGCTCACGGACGATGCCTGGGCGCGCGGCAAATGCGCGTTCAAACTGCTCCAGTACATGGCCGCCCGCCTTCCCTGCGTCGCATCGCCGGTCGGCGCGAACACCGAGGCGGTGATCGACGCAGTGACCGGCTATCACGCCTACGACGATCACGACTGGGAGCGCCGTCTGGGCGAGCTGGTCGCGTCCCGGGAATTGCGCGAGCGCATGGGCGCCGCGGGCCACGCGCACGTCGAGCGCCATTATTCCATGCGCAGCTACCGCGAGCGTTACCTGAATTCCTCGCCAGGGTCGCGGCCGGCACGACGGCCCTGCGCGGCTGAGACGGTTTGAGTATATTGGCGCCGATGCGCGCGTTCGTGTACCAGATCCTGCCGGACTACGCTTCGCCGAGCGACCTCGACCCCGGATTCCTGGTGCTCGACAACCGCGCGACCGAACGTCCCGACTGGTACGAGTACTGGCCGATCCGCCGCTTCCTGCGCGGCGAGCCCCTCGACGAACAGGCCTGGTATGGCTTTCTGTCGCCGAGATTCCGTCAAAAGACCAATCTCGACGCGCGAGCGGTGCACGCCTTCCTCGCCGAGGCCGGCGCGAGCATCGACGTGGCGCTGTTCAGCCCGAGCATCCACAACACGGCTCATTTCTGGAACGTATTCGAACACGGCGGGCACGAGCACCCCGGACTCGAGGCCGTGGCCGCGGATCTGCTCGCCCGCATCGGACGTCCGACCGACCTCGATCGCTTCGTCAGCGACTCGCGCAATACCGTCAATTCGAATTTCTTCGTGGCGAAGCCGCGATTCTGGCGCGCATGGCTCGAGATCACCGAACGGTTGTACGCGATCGCCGAAGATGCGGCCGATCCGCTCGGCGAGCGACTGCGCGCCACCGTTCCGTACCGCGGTCGGCGCGACGTGCAGATGAAGGTGTTCGTGCTGGAGCGGATGGCGAGCTGGCTTCTGTGGCGGGAACCCGGATTCGCGACGCTCGCGCGGGATCCGTTTGCGGCCGGTGCGCGCGTCTACAAGCTGCCCGTCGCCTTGATCTGCGACGCACTGAAGATCGCTTACGCGACGCAAGGGCGCGCGCAGTACCGGACGGTCTTCCGCATGGTCGCCGGACTGCGCCGCCTCGCGAATGCCGGCATCCGGATCGGCGCGTTCTGCGGATCGCGCCGCGTCGCGGCGCCTCTGCGATCGCTCGCCGCTCCCTGGCACACGGGTGGCGAGCAGGGCGGCGGGCACGGGGCGGCCGACGAGGAGCGTCCGGCGTGATCGCGCCCTGGCACCCCCTGGTGGTGCACTTCCCGATCGCGTTCGCGATCGGCGCCGTTACGGCCCTGGTCGCGGCGCGCTTCATTCGCACCGAGCGATGGTCCTCGAGGTGCGCCCTCTTCGGGACCTGGTGTCTGATCGTCGCGGCCGCCGCCTCGCTCGTCGCGATCGCGACCGGCATCGCGGCCCTGATCGGGCTGCATGCCTCCGCGGCCGCGCATCATGCCGTCAACGTGCATGTGAAATGGGCGATGCTCACCTCGATGAGCCTGATCCTGATCGCCGTGTGGCGCGGTGCCGGCAACGCCCACGACGCGCGCCCGAGCTGGCCGATGACGCTGGTGCTGATCGCCGCCGCCGCCGCGGTCGCGGTCACCGGCTACCGCGGCGCGCTGAACGTCTACGCCTACGGCGTCGGAGTGTCCGCACCGAGTGGCGTCGGCAGCCAGTGCAGCGGACGCAGCGGATCGTGCAAACGCTCGGTCGACCAGCCGCCGCCGACGTCGCCGATCAGTGCCACTGCCGTGACCAGGCGGGACTGAGCGACCTGCAGCGCCGACTCCTGGTCGAGCAGCTGCGCGATCTGCGCCTGCGAGACCGCGGTGTAGTCGACGGTACCGGCCTCGAATTCGGCGAGGGCGACTTGGGTGCCCTGCTTCGCGTCGCGGACCGCGACATCGAGCTGGGCGGCCTGTTCGGCGAGGATCCGCAGGCTGGCCAGATCGTTTTCGACGTGCTCGAACGCGCCGAGCACGGTCGCGCGATAGTTCGCGAGCGCCGCGTCGTAGGCCGCACGGGCCGAGACGACACCGGCCCGGCGCGCACCGAGATCGATGAGCGCCACCGCGCCGCTCGCGCCGAGCGACCAGACGTTGTTGGCGCTGTGCAGTAAGCCGCGCAGCGGCGATTGCGAGACGCCATCGGCGGCGGACAGCGAAATCGTCGGGAAATAGGCCGCCTCCGCGACGCCGATGCCGGCGTTGGCCGCGGCCATCGCACGCTCCGCCGCGGCGATGTCCGGGCGGCGCTGCAGGAGCGTCGAGGGCAGACCCGCGGGTACCTCGGGCAACTTCGGCAGACGCGCATCCCGCGGCAGGGATAATTCCTCGGGATTTTGGCCGACCAGCACCGCGAGCGCATGCACGTATTGCGCGCGGGCGATGCCGAGACTGGTCAGCGTCGCCTGTTCGGTCTCGAGGGCGACCCGGGCGGCGAGCACCGCGGACGGTGGCGCCGAGCTCAGGCCGACCGCGGCCTGCTGCTCCGTGATGCGAAGGGATTCCCGGTAGGCCTTGACCGTGGCTTCGTGCAGCGCGATCTGCGCGTCGGTGACCCGCAGTTCGACGACCGTGGTGGCGAGCAGGGTCTGCTCGGCGAGCAGGGCATTGGCGAGCAGGGCTTCGCTCTGTTCGGCGTTCGCGGCATTCTCCTGGATGCGCCTGCGTACCGCGCCCCAGAGATCGAGCGTCCAGCTGGCGGTGCCCTCGAGGTCTCCGCTGCTCAGGACCGACGGGGCACCGGTCGAGGCGGCCGCGTTCGAGTGGGCGCGGCTCGCGGTGGCGGTGACGCCGATCGTGGGCACGATCTCGCTGCGCGCCACGCGAAACGCGGCCAGCGCCTGCCGATAGTTCGCGTAGCTCACCGCGACGTTCGGGTTGGACGTCTCGACCAGAGGTTCGAGTCGATCCATCAGGGGATCGTCGAACGCGCTCCACCAGGCGCCGCGCGGCGCCGCGTCCGCCGGTGCGGCCTGCGTCCAGCCGCGCAGTTCCGCGTATTTGGCCGGCACCGGCACCTCCGGGCGATGGTAGTTCGGGCCAATCGCGCAACCGGCGAGTGCGGCCGAGAGCGCCAGCAGGTGAATCGGTCGCCAGAGATCGTGTTTCATGAGCTCGTGTCCATTCCTCGGCCCCAGGACAGGTCCTGCAGTGAGCGGCGCAGCCGCAGTCTGAGCCGGTCGAGGTAAAGATATATCACCGGCGTCGTATAGAGAGTGAAAACCTGGCTGAGGAGGAGACCGCCCATAACGGTGATGCCGAGCGGTTCGCGCAGCGCCGCTCCCTGGCCGATGCCGAGCGACAGCGGCAGTGCGCCGAGCACCGCGGCCGCCGTGGTCATCATGATCGGGCGCAGCCGGAGGACCGCCGCGTCGTGGATCGCCTTCTTCGCGTCGATTCCCAGGGTGCGCTGATCGGTGATCGCCACGTCGATCATCATGATCGCGTTCTTCTTCACGATACCGATCAGGAGGATCACGCCGATCAGGGCGATCACGGAGAATGGCGTGCCGAAGATCAGCAGGGCGAGGGTCGCGCCGATCCCGGCCGACGGCAGGGTCGAGAGTATCGTGAGAGGATGCATGGTGTTCTCGTACAGCACGCCGAGCACGATGTAGACCGCGACCAGGGCGGCGAGCACCAGCAGCGGCATCGTCGACATCGATTGCGCGTAGACCTCGCCGGCGCCGGCGAAGCTGCCGTGGATCGTCGCGGGCACGCCCAGAGCCCGCATCGACTGATCGATCGCCATCGCGGCGGCGCTCAGCGAGCCGCCTGGCGGCAAGTTGAACGAAATGGTCACGGCGACCAGTCCGCTCTGGTGGTTGACCTGCGTGGCGATGTGCCCGTTCCGGTAGCTCGCGAGCACCCGCAGGGGAACCATCGTCTCGGCCGTGGTGCTGTCGGCGCTGCCGGTCGAGCTGCCACCGCGGGCATTGGCGATCGCGTTGGTGCGTTGGTTGGCGAGCGCGTTGCCGTTCAGGAGGTTGCCGGCCGTGCCGGCCGTGCCCGCGGCGGCGGTCGCCGCGTGGGCGGTCACGCCGGTCACGGTGCCGGGCGGGGCCTGGGATAGTTCGCTGCCGCTCGGATTGCCGGCGGCGGTGCTCAGATAGATGTGATCCAGCATGCGCGGGAACTGCCAGTACCTCGGTGCGACCTCCATCACGACGAAGTACTGGTTGAACGGGTTGTAGATCGTCGATACGGTTCTCTGGCCGAACGCGTCGTACAAGGTGTTGTCGATCTGGTTGGACTCGAACCCGTAGCGGCGCGCGGTCTGACGGTTCACCTCGACGTAGGTCTCGAGCCCGTTGCGCTGCATGTCGGTATTGACGTCGGTCAGCTGCGCGGCGTGCTTGTGGAGCTCGCGCACGAGCCGGGGTACCCAGTCGTAGAGCGCCTGGGTATCGTCGCTCGTCAGGGTGTACTGGTACTCCGCGGCGGATTGGCGGCCGCCGACGTGCAGGTCCTGTGCGGCCTGCAGGAACAAGCGCGCCCCGGAGACCACGCCGAGCCTGGGGCGCAGCCTCGCGACGACCTGCTGGGCGCTCACCTTGCGTTCGGCGAGCGGCTTCAGCTGCACATAGACGTTGGCGGAATTGATCGCGTGGGTTCCGGTGAAGCCGATCACCGAGGCGACCGCCGGATCCGCCTGGACGATCCCCTGCAGTTGCCTGAGTTTGCGCGCCATGGCCGGGAAGGAAATGCTCTGGTCGGCGACGATCTGGCCGATCAGGAGGCCGTCGTCCTGTTCCGGGAAGAACGTCGAGGGGACCAGGCGGATCAGATAGAAATTGAGCACCAGCATGGCGATCAGCGACAGCCCTACCAGCAGCGCGTGATCCAGGACCGCGTGCAGGGAGCGCGAGTAGGCGTTCTTGAACCGCTCGAATTGCCGCTCGGCCCAGACGGCCCATCGTGACGAGGAATGCAGGGTGCCTTCGTGAGTGAGCAGATACGCGCACATCGCCGGTGTGACGGTGAGCGAGAGCAGCAGTGACAGCAGGATCGCGATCGACAGGGTCACGGCGAACTCGTGGAACAGGAGGCCGACGATGCCCGGCATCAACAGAATCGGGATGAATACCGCGATCAGCGACAGGCTCATGGAGAGCACCGTGAAGCTCACTTCGGCGCTGCCCTTGAGCGCGGCTTCCCGCGGCGCCATTCCGGCCTCGATGTGTCTCGCGACGTTCTCGAGCACGACGACCGCGTCGTCGACCACGAAGCCCGTGGCGATGGTCAGCGACATCAACGACAGATTGTCGATGCTGTAGCCGAGCAGGTACATTGGCCCGAACGTGCCGAGGATCGCGAGCGGCAGGACCACCGCCGGCACGAGGATCGCGCGCGGGGACTGCAGGAACACGAACACCACGCCGATCACCAGCAGCACCGCCAGCAGAAGGGTCCGCGCGGTGTCGTCCACCGCGGCGGTCACGGACTGCGACCGGTCGATCGCGACGTGCACCTGGATGTCCGGCGGGAGCGTCGCTTCGACCGAGGGCAGCACTTTCTTGATCTGGTCCACCGTGCGGATGATGTTGGCGCCCGGCAGCGGGAAGACGATCACGCCGGCCGTGAGCCTGTTGTCATACAGACCCGTATTGCGGACGTTCTCGTTGGAGTCGACGACCTCGGCGACGTCGTGCAGCATGACCGGGGCGCCGTTGCGGTAGGCGATCACCAGGTCGCGAAAGTCCGCGGCCTTGGTCGCCTGGTCGTTGGAGATCACCTCGTACCGGCGGCTGCCCTGGTCGATATAGCCCTTCGCGCTGTTGGCGTTGGCCGCCGCGATCGCCGCGCGCACGTCCTCGAGGCCGATTCCGTATGAGTTCAGCTTGTCGGGCTCGATCTCCACGCGCACGGAGGGTAGTGCGCTGCCGCCCAGCTCGATCTCGCCGACCCCGTCGATCTGGGAGAGTTGCTGCTGGAACACGGTACTGGCCGCGTCGTAGAGCTGCGCGCGGCTGCGCGTCGGCGAGGTCAGCGCCAGGATGATGATCGGCGTGTCGGCGGGGTTGTACTCGTGGTAGGACGGGTTGCTGCGCAGGGTCGTGGGCAGATCGGCACGGGAAGCCTGCAGTGCGGCCGCGACGTCGCGCGCGGCTCCGTTGATGTCGCGGTCGAGCGCAAAGCGGGTGACGATGAACGAGCGGCCGACGCTGTTCGAGGAGGTCAGTTCGGTCACGCCGGCGATCGTGGCGAGGCGTCTCTCGAGCGGCTCGGCCACGGTCGAGGCCATCGTCTCCGGGCTCGCGCCGGCCATCTGCGCCTCGACCACGACCACCGGAAAGGTGACGTTCGGCAGCGGCGCGACTGGCATGTGGAAATACGCCAGCAGGCCGGAGAGCGCGATCGCGACCGCGAGCAGAGTCGTCGCCACCGGTCGGCGGATGAACACCGCCGGAACGTTCATCCGGGCTCTCCGGCGGGACCCGCCTGGTCGCTACGCGCGCCGCGGGACCAGCGGTCGAACAGCAGGTAGATCACCGGCGTGGTGAACAGGGTGAGCGCCTGGCTGACCACGAGACCGCCGATGATCGCAAGACCCAGGGGGCGGCGCAGCTCCGAGCCCGTGCCCGTGCCGACCAACAGGGGCAGGGCGCCGAGGATCGCCGCCAGGGTGGTCATGAGAATGGGCCTGAACCGCAGGATCGAGGCCTGGAAGATCGCCTCGCGCGGCGGCTTGTGGTTGCGACGTTCCTCCTCGAGCGCGAAGTCGACGATCATGATGCCGTTTTTCTTGACGATGCCGATCAGCAGGACGATGCCGATGATGCCGATCACATCGAGATCCTTGCCGGCGAGCATGAGCGCGAGAAGGGCGCCGATTCCGGCGGAGGGCAAGGTCGAGAGAATGGTGACCGGATGGATGTAGCTCTCATAGAGCACGCCGAGCACGATGTACACGGTCACGAGAGCGGCGATCAACAGAAAGACCTCGCTGGACAGTGAGTCCTCGAACGCCTGTGCCGCTCCCTGGAACGAGCTGGTGATCGACGGCGGCAGGTGCATGGCGCGTTCGGCCGCCCGGATCTGGTCGATCGCCGCGCTGAGCGAGGCGCCGTGCGCCAGATTGAACGACACGGTGACCGCCGGGAACTGCGCCAGATGGCTGATCGCGAGCGGCTGCTTCGTCGTCACTATTCGGGCAATGGCGCTGAGCGGCACCTGACCCGAGCTCGCCGTCTGCGAGGGCAGGTACAGGGATCCGAGCGATGAGACCGTCGGCAGCGTGTGCGGCGCCGCGACCAGGACCACCCGATACTGATTCGACTGCGTGAAGATCGTCGAGACGATCCGCTCGCCGAGCGCGTCGTAGAGCGCGTTGTCGACGGTGGCCGGAGTGATACCGTAGCGCGCGGCCAGCTGGCGATCGACGATCACGTCGACGCTCGCGCCATCCTCGTCGAGATCGCTCGCCACGTCGGTGATTGCAGGGATCCGGCGCATGCGCGAGATCAGGCCTGGAACATAATGCTCGAACGCCGCCTGGTTCGGTCCGCGCAGGACGAACCGGTACTGGCTGCGACCGACCACGGTGTCGAGCGTCAGGTCCTGTTCCGGCTGCAGATAGAGCTTGACGCCGGCGACCGCCTGCGTCTCACCTTCGATCCGTCGGGCGATCTGTGCGGCGCTGGCGGAACGTTCGCCGTGCGCGCGCAGGTTGATGAGAAAGCGGCCCTGATTGAGGGTCGGATTGGTGCCATCGATGCCGACGTAGGAGGTGAGCGAGACGACGTCCGGATCCTTCAGGATCACGTCCGCGAGCGCCGTCTGGCGTCGCGCCATCGCCTCATAGGAGACCGAATTGTCGGCCAGGGTGATGCCCTGGATCACGCCGACGTCCTGGACCGGGAACAGGCCTTTCGGAATCGCCGCATACAGGATCACCGTCAAGAGGACCGTGCACCCCGCGACCATGAGCGTGAGGCGCTGGTGATCGAGCACCCAGCCGAGACCGCGGCGGTAGGCGGCGAGCGTGCGGTCGAACAGCCCTTCGCTGTAGAGTTCGAAGCGGCTGGGACGGCGTTCGGCCTTGCGGCGCAGGATCCGGGCGCACAGCATCGGCACCAGGGTCAGGGAGACGACCGCCGAGATCACGATCGTGACCGCGAGCGTCACCGCGAATTCGCTGAACAGCCGCCCGATCACTCCACCCATGAACAGCAGTGGAATCAGCACGGCGATCAGCGAGATCGTCAGCGAAAGGATCGTGAAGCCGATCTGGCCGGCGCCCAGCATGGCGGCCTCGAGCGGTTTCATGCCGGCTTCGAGGTAGCGGACGATGTTCTCGATCATCACGATCGAGTCGTCGACCACGAAGCCGGTGGCGATGATCAGCGCCATCAGGGACAGGTTGTCGATCGAGTAGTTGAGCTCGTACATCACCGCCAGTGTGCCGATCAGCGAGACCGGAACGGATACGCTCGGGATCACCGTGGCGGGCACGTTGCGCAGGAACACGAAGATCACGGCCACGACCAGCCCGATCGACAGCAGCAGTTCGAGCGCGGCGTCCGCGACCGAGGCGCGGATCACCCCGGTGCTGTCAGCGACCTCCTGTACGTGCATGGCCTGCGGCAGGCTGGCGAGCAGTGCCGGCAGACGTTGCTTGATCGCGTCGACCGTCGCGATCACGTTCGCCCCGGGTTGGCGCAGCACGTTGAGCACGATGGCGGGCACGTGATCGAGCCAGGCCCCCTGCTCGGCGTCCTGGGGCGCCTCGCGCACCGTGGCGACGTCGCGCATCAGCACCGGCGCCCCGTTCTGGTAGGCGATCACGGTGTCGAGATAGTCCTTGGGATCGCGGATCTGATCGTTCGAGTTGATCGTGTAGTCGAGTTCCGGGCCGTCGAAGTTGCCCTTCGGCTGGCTCACGTTGATGTTGGCGAGCAGCGTGCGAAGATCGTCGATCCTCAGCCCGTAGGCGGCCAGCTTGTGCGGATCGAATTCGACACGGATCGCCGGGACGTTGCCGCCCGCCGGGCTCACCAGGCCGACGCCCGGGACCTCGGAGATCTTGGCGGCGAGGCGGTTGTTCGCCACGTCCTGAAGCTGGGTCAGGGACATCGATTTCGAGGTCACCGCAAGCGTCATGATCGGCCTGTCGGCCGGATTGACCTTGGCATACACCGGTGGGGCGGGCAGTCCGCCCGGCAGCAGACTGCCCGCCGAGTTGATCGCCTGCTGCACGTTCTGTTCGGCGACGTCCAGGTTCAGCGCGAGATTGAACTGCAGCGCGATCGTCGAGGAACCGGCCGAGCTCGTCGAGGTCATCTGCGTCAGATTGGGGATCTGGCCGAGTTGGACCTCGAGCGGCGCGGTGACCGTGGTCGCCATCACCTGCGGACTCGCGCCGGGATAGAAGGTCTGCACCTGTATGGTCGGGAAGTCCACGTCGGGCAGGGAGGAGACCGGCAGGAAGCGCACCGCCAGCAGTCCGACCAGCACGAAGGCGATCATGAGCAGCGAGGTCGCGACCGGCCGGAGCACGAATGGGCGGGAAATGTTCATCGCGCCGCGACCATGATGGCGATGCGGATCACGGACAGGAGCGGTGCCGTCACTCGGCCGTCGAGGCGACGCGGATCTTCGCGCCGTCGGTCAATCGGTCGGTGCCGTCCACGACGACGCGGTCGCCGGCGGAGAGCCCCGAGAGAATGGCGGTGCGCAATCCGTCGCTCGGCCCCACGGTCACCTTGCGGACCTTGACCGTCCGGTCGGCCGCGACGAGGTACACGTAATCGCCCGGGGCGCCGGACAGCACCGCGGGTGTCGGCACGACGAGCGCATTGCGCAGGGTGTCCACCAGCATGCGCACCGTCACGAACTCGTTCGGGAAAAGCGCTTCGTCCTGATTCGCGAAACGCGCCCGCAATGGCACCGTGCCCGTGCCGGTCGCCATCTGGTTGCCGATCGCGTAGAGGACCCCGGTCGCGGCCGGGTGGTCCTGGTCGTTCGTGTAGGCGCTCACCGGCAGTTTCGCGCCCGAGCGAAAGCGTGCCAGCACCTTCGCCAGGTCGTTCTGCGCGACCGAGAACACCACGGTCGTCGGCTTCATCGAGGTGATCACGGCGATGCCCGGCGAGCTCGATGCCGTCACGTAGTTCCCGGGATCGACGAGGCGCAGCCCGACACGGCCGGCGATCGGCGCGGTGATGTGCGCATACTGAAGGTCGAGCCGGTACTGCGCGACGTTGGCCGCGTCCAGTGCGACCTGGGCCCGTTGCTGCTTGACCGTGAAACGGGCATCCGCGACCGTCTGCTCGGCGATCGCGTGCTGGGCGCTCAATGCAAGGTAGCGGCCGAGATCCGTGCGCGAGAGCTCGAGCGCGGCCTGGTCCTTCTCCAGCTGTGCCTCGGCCTGATGCAGTCCGTTCTCGTAGGGACGCGGGTCGATCTGGGCGAGGAACTGGCCGGCACGCACCTCACCTCCCTCCCGATATCCGACCGCCGTGAGATAGCCGCTGAGCTGCGAGAGCACATTGACGGTGTCGATCGGCGTGACCGTGCCGAGTTCGCTCAGCGTCTCCGGCAGGTCGCCGCGCACGACCCGGGCGACTTTGACCACCTGGGGCGGGGGTGCCCGCCGCGCAGGCTTCGGTGCGAGCAGGCGCACTGCGATCACCAGGATCAGTGCGCCGCCGATCGCCGCGAGGATCCAGCGGGCGCGCTGGCGCGGAGCCTCGCCGACCGTCGGATCCGGGACGTCGTTCATGGTGCAGAGGCCTCCGGCCAAAATCGTGATCGTGAACGATCGGTCGGTCGACCACCAGTCAAGAATGGTGAAGGCCGGTACGCCCCCGCCACCCGGGCGTGGCGGCGACCGGCGGCGCGCGGTTACAATCGACCCTCGCCGATGCGAACGACCAACCTGTGCATGAGCGGTGCGGACGTGACCTACGTCGAACGCATCGACTGGGGCGAGGACCCGCAGTCCTTGCTCGCGCGGCTGACCGCAGAGATCCCCTGGAGGCAGGAGTCCATCGTGCTCTGGGGCCGCCGCGTGCTGCAGCCGCGACTCATCTCCTGGCACGGCGACCCGGGAGCACGCTACCGCTACTCCGGCCTGTCCCTCGAACCTTCACCATGGACCCCTGGCCTCGCGGCGATCCGGGAACGGATCGAGTCCCGGCTCGGGACCCGCTTCAACTCCGTGCTGGCAAACCTGTACCGCGACCAGCGCGACAGCATGGGACTGCACAGCGACGACGAACCGGAACTCGGCCTGCGACCGTTGATCGCCTCGGTGAGCTTCGGCGCTGAGCGCGGATTCGTGTTCCGGCCGCGCCGTCCCCTCGAAGCGGCGCCGGTGCGCCTGCGGCTCGCGTCGGGGAGCCTGCTGGTGATGGGCGGCGACACCCAGCGTTGCTGGCGGCACGCGCTTCCGAAGCAGAC
>JAGWPY010000070.1 GCA_028870275.1 Gammaproteobacteria bacterium
CGACGTCGACGAGGCGGTTCGCATGGCGGCCATGTAGGGAGCGGGGCTTGGGAGCGGAACTGCGCTGGATCCTGCTGGGACTCGGACTGCTGCTGATCGTCGGGATCTGGTGGCGTGGGACTCGCGATGCACATCAGGCACGTGCGGGCAACGACGTGCGCGACGTCGAGAGGCGTCCTCCGGAGGTCCAGTTCTCGACGCCGGAGGAGGCGCCCGACGGGCCTCTCGAAACGCTCCCGGCGGCCAAGGCTTGGGGCGTGCCGCCGCTCGAGCCGCTCACGATCCATACCGCCGATTTCGAGAAGGTGCCGATCGTCGAGGCGCCATTCATCGCCGATGAACCACTCGCCGCGCGCGAAGCGTCGCTCGAACCCGCGCGCCACGCGGCGCCGCCCCAGTCCCAGTCGCGGCGCGCGGCCGTTCCCGAGCCGGCGGTCGTTGCGGAGCGGGCGGTCGTTGCCGAGCCGCCGACCGATACCGAGCCGCCGACCGATACCGAGCCGCCGACCGATACCGAGCCGGAGGGCGTTGTCGAACCGGCGGTCGAGCCCGTGATCCGCGATTCGCCAACGCCGCGGCGCCCCGCGGCGGCGCGCCCGTCCGCGACCCAAAAGCCCGCGACGGAGCGACCGACGCCCGCGGCGGAGCGACAGATGATCGTGACGCTGCGCATCTGCGCGCTTGGCGACGCGCGCTGGTCGGGTACGAAACTCGCCGAAGCGCTGGCCGCCCAGGGGCTCGTATTCGGCCGGTACCAGGTGTTCCATCGCAATCATGCGGATGGCCGCAGCCTCTTTTGCGTCGCGAGCCTGATCGAGCCCGGCAGTTTCGACCCGCAGGCCATGCCTTCACAGGAATTTCGCGGCATCACGGCGTTCGCGATCCTGCCCGGCCCTCTCGAACCGCTCCAGACCGTGGAGGCGATGATCGCGACCGCCCGACGGTTGGCCGAGTCCCTGACCGGAATGGTGCAGGACGGCAAGGGCCTGCCACTGTCGCCGCAGCGGGCCGCGGCCCTGCGCGAGGAAGTGGCCCGTTTCCAGGCCTCGCTGTCCTGAAGAGGCGGCGGCGGTGAGCGGCCCGGACGCAATCACTCTGGAAGGCGCCGCGCGGCGGGCGATGCAGCTTCGTGAGCTGCTGGAACGTTACAACCATCGCTATTACGTGCTCGATCAGCCCGAGGTGCCGGACGCCGAGTACGACCTGCGCCTGCGGGAGCTGCAGGACCTCGAAGCAGCGTACCCCGAGCTCGTGACGCCGCAGTCACCGACCCAGCGCGTCGGTGCGACCCCGGCCGCCGCTTTCGCGGCGGTCCGTCATCATCTGCCCATGCTCTCGCTCGACAATGCGTTCAGCGAGGAGGAAGTACGCGCCTTCGACCGGAGGATCCACGATCGACTGGCCGACGCCGGCGCCGTGCGCTATTCGGCAGAGCCGAAGCTCGACGGTCTCGCGGTGAACGCGATCTACATCGACGGCGTCTACGCGCGCGCCGCGACCCGCGGCGACGGCGAGACGGGCGAGGACATCACCGCGAACCTGAAGACCATCCGCTCGCTGCCCTTGCGTCTGCGGACGCCCCATCCGCCGCGCCTGATCGAGGTACGGGGCGAGGTCTACATGCCGCTCGCCGGTTTTCGTCGCCTGAACGCCGATGCCCAGAAGCGCGGCGAGAAAACCTTCGTCAATCCGCGCAATGCCGCCGCCGGTGCCCTGCGTCAGCTCGATCCGCGCGTGAGTGCGGCGCGGCCTCTGGACCTGTTCGCCTATGGCGTCGGTTTCGCCGAGGACGCCCAATTACCCGAACGGCAAAGCGAGATTCTCTCCTTGCTGCGCGAGTGGGGCTTTCGCGTATGTCCCGAGACGCGGGCGGTGGATTCGATCGAAGGGTGCCTCGAGTATTTCGCGAGGATCGGCGAGGCGCGTCCCGGTCTTCCGTACCAGATCGATGGCGTCGTCTACAAGGTGGACGAGCTCGTCCTGCAACGCGAACTCGGCTTCGCTTCGCGAGCACCGCGGTGGGCGATCGCCCACAAGTTTCCGGCCGAGGAGGCGCTGACGATCGTGCGCGACGTGGAGTTCCAGGTGGGTCGCACCGGCGCGCTGACGCCGGTCGCGCGGCTCGAACCTGTCGCGGTCGGCGGCGTCACGGTGAGCAATGCGACCTTGCACAACATCGACGAACTGCATCGCAAGGACGTTCGCGTCGGCGACACGGTGACCGTCCGCCGGGCCGGTGACGTGATTCCCGAGGTGGTCGGCGTCATTTTCGCCCGCCGGCCCGACGGAACGCGGCCGGTCGAGCTGCCCGAGGTCTGTCCGGTTTGCGGATCGCCGGTGGTTCGCGAGGCGGATCAGGCGGTCGCGCGCTGCACCGGGGGACGGCGCTGCGCGGCCCAGCGTCGCGAGGAACTGATTCATTTCGCGTCGCGCCGCGCGCTCGACATCCGGGGCCTCGGCGACAAGCTGGTCGATCAGCTGGTGGCGAGCGGTCTGGTGCATACGCCCGCGGATCTGTTCCACCTGCCCGCCGATCGTCTCGCGGACCTCGAACGCATGGGCGAGAAGTCGGCGAGCAAGCTGCTGGGGGCGATCGAGACGGCGAAGAAGACCACGTTCGCGCGATTCCTGAACGCGCTCGGTATTCGCGACGTCGGCGAGGCGACCGCTGCCGCGCTCGCGGCGCACTTCGGCGATCTCGATCATCTGCGTGCGGCGAGCGAGGAGAGCGTGCGCGAAGTGCCGGACGTCGGGCCGGTGGTCGCTGCCAACGTGGTGGCCTATTTCCGGGACGCGGAGAACGCCGCGATCGTCGATCGATTGATCGAGAGCGGCGTGCATTGGCCGGCACGCCCTCCGGCAGAGCGGTCGGGCGGACCACTCGCGGGCAAGACCTTCGTGCTGACCGGTACGCTCGCGCGGCAGAGCCGCGAGGCCGCTGCGGAGCGGATCGCCGCGCGCGGGGGCAAGGTCGTGGCCAGCGTATCGGGCAGGACCAACTACCTGGTCGTCGGCGCCGATCCCGGCTCGAAGCTCGCCAAGGCGCAAGCGCTCGGCGTCGAGATCCTCGACGAGGCGGCCTTCGAGCGGCTGCTCGAGGGTTGAATCGAACCGCGGCGAGCGAGCGGGCGGACGGCGCGATGCGCCGCCCGCCCGGACCGCGAGGAAGCCGTGGCTAGTTGAGGTTCGTCTTGATCGTCGCCGACTTCTTCAGCTGCTCGACATAGGCCTGCAGGCGCTTCTGGATCAGGTCGTTCTTGACCTGCTGCTCCACCTGAGTGAGCGGCGGCGGGGCGAGCGGCCGGGTGTCGACCAGCTGGATGATGTGCCAACCGTACTGGGTCTGCACCGGTTCGGGGGTGATCTGGCCCTTCTTCAGGGATTTGACCGCATCGGCGAACGGCTTGACCATGCGCGAGGCCTGGAACCAGCCGAGGTCGCCGCCGTTCATCTTGGACCCGTCGTCGATCGAGTTGGCCTTGGCAAGAGCGGCGAACTTGGCCCCGGCCTTCAGCCGCTTGGTCAACGCGAGCGCGAGATCGTGGCTCTTCACGAGGATGTGGCGGGCGTGGTACTCGGTCTTGTCCATGCCGGCGACGATCGTGTCGTATTCGTTCTTGACCTCCTGGTCGGTCGGCGGATGATCCTTGATGATCTTCTGCGCCTCCGCGTCGGCGAGCACGCGCATCCGGTCGAGCTGCAGTTGCGCCTGGGCCTCGGCGTCTTTGGCGGCGCCATCCTTGTCCGCCTGTTGCACCATCAGTTGCATGCCGACCAGCTGGTCCAGGACCTGCGAGCGCTGTTCCGGCGTGAGCGTAGACGCGTCCTTGCCGTGGGTCAGCGCCTTGACGTAGAAATCGTAGACCTCGCGTGGAATCGCCGTGCCGTTGACGACCGCGACCGCATTCTGGGTCGCGTCCGCGGCAGGAGCCGACGCGGAAGTCGGCGACTTGGCGCAGGCCGCGAGCGACAGGACCATCAGGGCCGCGGCGCACAGGCGCGTCCGCGCGGACGGAGGGAAGTGCTTCATTGAATGCCTCGATTGAGTGAGAAGGGGTCGGACCGGGCGTCCGCCGCAGGAGTTTATCCCGCGGCGGGACGCCCATCAAAGGAATCCCCGCCGGCCGGGGCCCGTGCCTCGATGGCCAGCGCGTGGATGTCGGTGCGCATCAGGTCGCCGAGCGCTTCGTAGACCAGTCGGTGGCGGGCCACCGGCAACAGGCCCGCAAAGGCCCGGGCGACGATATGGACGCGGAAATGGCCCTGGCCGCCGGCGGCGCCGGCGTGGCCGACGTGCAGATGGCTCTGGTCGTCGACGACCAGTTCGGTGGGCGCGAAGGCCGCGACCAGCCGCTCGCGAATCCGTTGTTCACGCCCCGGGTTGGACATCGGTGCGGTTTGCGCGCGAGGCGAGCCAGAACGCCTGGGGCAGCATGAACGCGAACGTCGCGATCGACACCCCGAAGACCTTGAAATCCACCCAGACCGAGGCCGGGTAATGCTGCGCGACGTAGACATTGGCCGCTGCGAGCAGTGCGAACCAGGCGGCCCACAGCGCGTTGAGGGCTCGCCACGCGCGCGCCGAGACCGCGAGCCCATCTGGGAACGCCCCTTCGAACATCGCCCTTGCGAGCGGGCGCCGCCCCACCCAGGTGCTGCCGAGGAAAGCGGCCGCGGCGAGGCCCAGCAGCACGGTCGGCTTCCACTCGATGAATCGCTGGTCACGCAGTCCCAGCGTCAGACCGCCGAGCACCAGCGCGACCGCGGTGGTGATCAGGTGCACCTTCTTGAAGTGTCCGTTGCGAAGCCGGTACAGCAGGGCCTGCGCGGCCAACGCCGCCATCAGCGCACCCGTCGCGAAGTAGATGCCCCGCAGCTTGAAGACCGCGAAGAACAGCAGAAGCGGAAGCCACTCGAGCAACTGATTCATGCGGTTATTATACGGCGGTCGTGAGCATCTATCTGCAACTCCATCCGGTCTCGCCCCAGGTGCGCTTTCTGCGCCAGGCGGCGCAGGTGCTGCGCAACGGCGGCGTGATCGTCTATCCGACCGACTCCTGCTACGCGCTCGGCTGTCATATCGGCGACAAGGCCGCGCTCGAGCGGATCGGCGCGCTGCGCCAGGTGGACCGGCACCATCACTTCACGCTGGTCTGCCGGGATCTGTCCGTGGTCGGCAAGTATGCGCTGCTCGAGAACTGGCAGTACCGGCTATTGCGTGCAACCACCCCCGGACCCTACACCTTCATCCTGCGGGCCTCGCGCGAGACGCCGCGGCGACTGAAGCATGAGCGTCGCGGCACGATCGGCCTGCGGGTGCCGGATCACCCGGTGACCGATCTGCTGCTTGCCGAGCTCGCCGAACCGATCATGAGCACGACCCTGCTGTTGCCGGGCGAGGAACTGCCGCGCACCGATGCGCGGGAGATCCACGAGGTCCTCGGGGACCGCGTCGATCTGGTGCTGGACGGGGGCAACTGCGGGCTGGTGCCGACCTCGGTGATCGACCTGTCCGGCGGGAGTGTGGTGGTGGTGCGCGAGGGCCGGGGCGACCTCGCCCCATTTGTCGGTTCATCGTCCGTATAATGACGATCGGGTCACGCGATGGTTCGTGATCTGATTTTTAAATAACGAGTGTAACTATTGAATTTGCCAGCGTTTCTTCTAAAGATTTCGATCTGGGCCATTCCCGTGCTCTTCGCGATTACGCTTCATGAGGTCGCCCACGGCCTGGCGGCGCGATCGTTTGGCGACCGCACGGCTGAGCTGCTCGGACGGCTGAGTCTCAATCCCCTGCGACACGTCGACCCGGTCGGAACGATACTCGTGCCGGCGATCCTGCTCGCCTTCCGGGGCCCGCTGTTCGGCTGGGCGAAGCCGGTTCCCGTCTCGATGCGCGCCCTGCGCGATCCGCGGCGGGCGATGATCTGGATCGCGCTGGCCGGTCCGGCCGCGAATCTGCTGATGGCGGCCCTCTGGTGCGCGGCTCTCGCGCTGGTCGCGCGACTGAACACCGCCTTGACGGTGGTCGGCTGGATCACGCTGATGGCGCAGGCGGGAATCCTGGTCAACGTGGTGCTCGCCTTGTTCAACCTCCTGCCCATTCCGCCGCTCGACGGGGGGCGGGTGCTCGCGGGGCTGCTGCCGGCGCCGCTCGCCGCTCGCCTGGAGAGGGTCGAGCCGGTCGGCTTTCTGGTCGTCATGGGCTTGTCCGCCTTCGGCCTGCTCGGTTGGCTGTTCGATCCGGCGTACCGGGTCGTCGGCCAGGTGATCGGTCACATCATCGGGAACTACGCATGAGTGCGACGATGCAGAATCGCCGCGTGCTCTCGGGCATGCGTCCGACGGGGCAGCTGCACCTCGGCAACTACCACGGTGCGCTCAAGAATTGGGTCGAATTGCAGTACCAGTACGAGTGCTATTTCTTCATCGCCGACTGGCACGCGCTCACGACCGGCTACGCCGACACCGCCGGACTCGAGGAGCACGTCTGGACGATGGCGGTCGACTGGCTGGCCGCGGGTCTCAACCCGGGAGTCTCCACCCTGTTCATCCAGTCGCGGGTACCGGAGCACGCCGAACTGCATTTGCTGCTGTCGATGATCACCCCGCTCGGCTGGCTCGAACGAGTGCCCTCGTACAAGGATCAGCAGGTCCAGCTGAAGGATCGCGAACTCGATACCTACGGGTTCCTCGGCTATCCGCTGCTGCAGTCGGCCGACATCCTCCTGTACCGGCCGCAATACGTACCGGTCGGCGAGGACCAGGTCGCGCACGTGGAGATCACACGGGAGATCGCTCGCCGATTCAATCACATCTATGGACGCGAGGCGGAGTTCGAGACCAAGGTCGACAAGGCCATCAAGAGCCTGGGTTCGCGCAATGCCGCGCTCTACCGCAGCCTGCGCAAGGATTTTCAGGAGAAGGGCGATGCGGGAGCGCTCGCCAAGGCCCGTGCGCTGGTCGAGGCGAACGCGCGCCTGACGGTCGCCGACCGCGATCGCCTGCTCGGCTATCTCGAGGGCGGCGGTATCGCGGTGCTCCCCGAGCCCGAAGTACTGCTGACCGCGACGCCCAAGGTGCCGGGACTCGACGGGCGCAAGATGTCCAAGTCCTACGGCAACACGATCGGACTGCGCGAGGACGCGGATTCGGTGGCGCGCAAGCTGAAGACCATGCAGACCGACCCGGCACGCGTGCGGCGCAGCGATCCGGGCGATCCGCAGAAGTGCCCTGTGTGGGACCTGCACCAGGTGTACTCCTCCGAACAGACGCGTAACTGGGTGCAGAGCGGCTGCCGCAGTGCCGGCATCGGCTGCATCGAGTGCAAGACCCCGTTGATCGAGAAGGTGGTGGAGGAAGTGTCGGCGATCGCGAAGCGTGCCCAGGAATTCCAGGACAATCCGGACGTCGTGCGCGGGATCATCGCCGAGGGCTGCGAACGCGCGCGGGACGTGGCCCGCGATACGCTTGCGGTGGTGCGGCAGGCGATGTCGCTGGATTATCGATGAGCGCGCCGGAAACGCATCCGCCACAGACGCCCGAACAGGCCGAGATGCCGTTCGCGGTGGTCGAGGGCCAGCCGATCACGGTTCTGCCGCGCGACCTGTACATACCGCCGCAGGCGCTCGAGATCTTTCTCGAGGCCTTCGAGGGGCCGCTCGACCTGCTGCTCTATCTGATCCGGCGACAGAATCTCGACATCGTCGACATTCCAATCGCCGAAATCACCCGCCAGTACATGCGCTACATCGAGCTCATGCAGGTGCTGCAGCTCGAACTCGCCGGCGAATACCTGTTGATGGCGGCGACGCTGGCCGAGGTGAAATCGCGCATGCTGCTGCCGCGCGTTCACAGCGAGGAATCGGCCGAGGAAGCCGATCCGCGCGCCGAGCTGGTGCGCCGTCTGCAGGAATACGAACGCTTCAAACGCGCCGCGGAGGCCATCGATCGCATGCCCCGGCTCGAACGGGACACCTGGGTCGCCTCTGCCGAGGTGGTCGCGCGCAAGGTCGTGCGCATCCCGCCCCAGGTCACGCTGCAGGAGATGCTGGTCGCTTTCCAGGAAGTCCTCGCGCGCAGCGACATGTTCGCCCACCACCACGTGCAGCGCGAGGCTCTGTCGGTCCGTCAGCGCATGACCGACGTGCTCGCGGCCGTCGAGAGCGGCGAATTCGTCGACTTCACCCGGCTGTTCCGCGCGGAGGAGGGTCGACGCGGCGTGACGGTGACGTTCATCGCCGTGCTCGAGCTGATGCGCGAGGGACTGATCGAGATACAGCAGGCGGCGCCATTTGCTCCGCTGCACGTGCGCCGCGGCGAGGCATCGCGCCGGCTCGGCCTCGCTGCAGAGGAGGGTGCCGCCAACGAGGACATGGTGAGAACGCAGAATGAATGAAGTCTACGTGAGGAACGTGGTCGAGGCGGCGCTGCTCGCGGCCGGTCGGCCCCTGTCGAAGGACCAGCTGGTCGCGGTATTCGACGAACGCGACGCGGTCGATGCCGAGGCGGTCGGCGCGGCGCTCGAATCCCTGGGTCGTGACTACGAGTCGCGCGGCATCGAGCTCGCGGAGGTCGCGAGCGGATTTCGGGTGCAGATCCGTTCGGCGCTCGCCGAACCGGTCTCCAAACTCTGGGTGGAACGGCCGACCAAGTATTCCCGGGCGCTGCTCGAGACGCTCGCCCTGGTCGCCTACCGACAACCCATCACGCGCGGCGAGATCGAGCAGATCCGCGGCGTCGCGGTGAACCCGAACATCGTCAAGACCCTGATCGAACGCAATTGGGTGCGGGTCGTCGGCCATCGCGACGTGCCGGGACGGCCCGAGCTGCTCGGCACTACGCGGGAATTCCTGGACTATTTCGGCCTGCAGAGGCTCGATGACCTGCCGACGCTCGCTCAGCTCAAGGAGATGGAGGATTTGCGGGTGCAGCTCAGCCTGCCGGGGGCGGAGCCGGTGGAGTCGCTGGAGCCGACGGCGCCGCAGCAGGATGGAAGCGCCCCGTCGGCCGATCCCGCGGCTGCCACGGACGCTGACGCGGACGCCGCGGCCGACGCCGACGCCGCGGCTGACGCCGACGCGAACACCGACGCGGGCACGGGCACGGACCCGCACACGGACGACGATGCGATCGCGAACGAAGCGCTCGACTGAAGCCGGCGCCGGCTCCGACCGCGTGCAGAAGGTGCTCGCCGCGGCCGGCGTCGGTTCGCGGCGCGACGTGGAGCGCTGGATCCGCGAGGGGCGGCTGCGGGTCAACGGCGAAGTTCCGGCACTCGGACTGAAGATCGCCCGGGGCGACAAGGTCACGCTCGACGGCCGGCCGGTGCGCTGGCGCGCGCCGGCGGGACGGGCGGCGCAGGTGATCGTCTACCATCGATCACCCGGCGATCCTCTCGACCTGAAGGAGGCCGGGTCGCGCGCTGCGCTGCATCTGCGGCTGCCGCGCTCGGCGGGGCGCTGGCTGGCCGTACAATCCCTGCCGCCGGTCGATGGCGGTCTCGAGATCCTCACCGACGACGGGGCATGGGCGCAACGCATCTCGCGCGGCGTGCACGGCCTCGAGGTCGGTTACCTGCTGCGCATGCGTGGACCGCTCGACGACGGGTTGGTCGAGGAGTTCCGCGCCTCGACCATGCATGAGAACGAGCCGCTTGCGATCCTCGCGGCGGTTCCGCAGTACGGAGAGGGCGCCAATCACTGGCTCGACGTGACCGCCCGGGCGACGCGCGCTGCGCTGGTGAGGCACTGGTGGGCGGCGCGCGGTTTCATCGTGAGCCGGCTGATCCGCGTGCGCTTCGGGCCGGTGCGCCTCGGCCGTGACCTGCCGCGTGGCCGTTCGCGGCCGATGAGCACGGAAGAGCGCGCCGAGCTCGAGGCGCAGGCCGACGCGGCGCGCGCGGCGCCGGCCGATCCGGCCGCCCGCGAAGGGGCCGAAGCCCGGGCTATTGAGCCTCGAAATAGCCGCCCGACACGCCTTGCGAATCCCGACTGAGCAGATACAGGAACACTCGGGTGACTTCGGCGGGACTCGGATTGCGGCTCGGATCCTCGCCCGGATAGGCGGACATGCGCATGGCCGTGCGCATCGCGCCCGGATTCACGCTGTTGACCCTGACCGCCGAGATGCCGGCGAGTTCCTCGGCGAACATCTCCCGTACCATTTCCAGGCCGGCCTTGGAGACCGCGTACGCGCCCCAGAACGGCCGCGGTCGCCGTACCACGCCGCTGCTCACCAGGATCACCGAACCATCCGGCGAGCGGCGCAGATTCGGCAGTAGCACCTGATTCAGGATGAACGGCGCCGTCAGATTCACGTGCAGCGTCCGGCACCAGGTCGGCACGTCGAGCATCTCGAGAGGACTGCGGTCGCCGAGCATGGCGGCCGAGTGCACCAACCCGTCCAGCCTGCCAAACTCCTTTTCGATGGTCGCGGCGAGCGCGTCGTAGTCCGCCGCGGTCGCGGTCGCGAGGTCGAGCGGTGCGAGCGCGGGCGTTGGCGCCGGGACCGCGGTGATGCGATCGTAGGTCTCTTCGAGCTTGCGGCGGTTGCGGCCGGAGAGGATCACGGTGGCGCCGGCGCGCGCGCAATCGAGCGCGAGCGCGCCGCCGAGACCGCCGCTCGCGCCGGTGACGAGCACGACGCGGCCGTCGAGCAGGCCCGGTCGTACGGCGAATTCCTGGGGGACGATGGATACCGACATGCGGGACTCCGATTCGATACAGCGGCAGCGGCGCGCATGATGCACTCCCGTCGCGGTCAATGCCAGCCGCGTGGCCGTCGGATTGCCCCCCTGGACCCTCCCTTCCCGGAGGCCGGACCTCAGGAGGCGTCGGTTGGATCCGCGTCGTCTGCGGACGCGCCGCGCGGTGTACGCGCGAGGCTCGCGACCGGTTCGACGGCCGGCAGTTCCTTCTGGATGCGCAGGCCGAGTTCGGGAAACCGGCGGGCCGCAGGCAGGATCTGCTGCTCGAGCGAGCCGACCGCGCGGTTGAACGATTCGACGCTCGTGCCGAGTGCCTTGCCAAGCTTGGCCAGGTGTTCGGCGAAGACCGCGAGGCGCTTGTACAGTTCCTCGCCGAGCCGGCGGACCTCGGCCGCGTTGTCGGCGAGCACGGACTGTTTCCAGCCGTAGGCGATCGCCTTCAGGAGCGCCGCCAGACTGGTGGGCGTGGCGAGCATGACGTTCTGCCGCAGCGCCTCGTCGATCAGGCCGGGGCTCTCCTGCAGCGCCGCGGCGAGGAACTGATCCCCGGGCAGGAACAGCACCACGAAATCCGGGCTGCGTTCGAACTGGGACCAGTACTGTTTGGTCGACAACTCGCGGATGCGCGCCGCGACCAGCTGGGCATGCCGGCGCAGATGCCCGCGACGAACCTCGTCCTCGCCCGCCTCGGCCGCCGACAGGTAGGCGTCGAGCGGCGTCTTCACGTCGACGACGATGTCGCGATGATCGGGCATGTGCACGATCATGTCCGGACGCACCACCCCGGACTCGGTCGATCGATGCGCCTGTTCGCTGAAATCGACGTGTTCGGTCATGCCGGCGAGTTCGACCACGCGCCGCAGCGTGATCTCGCCCCACTGACCGCGCACGTCGGGACGGCGCAGCGCCGTGACCAGGTTGCGGGTCTCGCGCGACAGCAGGCTCTGGCCGCTCGCGAGCGCCTCCATCTGGCTCTTGATGGTGGCGAAGGCGTCGATGCGTTCCTTCTCGATCGTCTGGATCTGGGCCTCGCTGCGCGCGAGCGCCTCGCGGATCGGGCGGACGATGGATTCGATGGCGGTTTCCCGTTCCTTGAGCGACTGAGCGGCGGCCGCCTGCTGAGTGGAGAGCCTCTCGCGGGCGATCTGCAGGAAGGTCTCGCTGTTGGCGCGCAGCGTCTCACGGGCGATCTCGCCGAAGGCGGCCTGCAGCCGCTCCTCTGCGCGGTCGAGCGCGGCCTGCAGCTCGTTGCCGGCCGCCTCCTGGGCGGCGAGGCGATTGTTCAACAGCCCGTTCTCGACGCGCATCCGCAGTTCCCGGCGCATGCGCAGCGCGTAGCAGGCGAGCGCTCCGATCAGCGCGCCCGCGGCAAAGGCGAGAAGGACCGGGACGCCGTTCACGCCGGTTCGCCGCCGATCCAGCCGGCAAGCTCCTCGAGCGAGTCGATCGCGCCTTCCGCGCCCCAGGCGGCGACGTCCTCGTCCGCGTCGAAGTAGCCGTAGAGCGCGACCAGAGCGGACATGCCGGCCGCATGCGCCGCCTCGACGTCGCGGGCCGCGTCGCCGACGTAGATGCATTCGGCCGCGGCTGCCCCGACCAGTTCGGCGGCGTGCAGGAGCGGCGCCGGATGCGGCTTGCGCACCGACAGGGTGTCGCCGCTCACCACGCACGCGAACCGTTCGCGCAGGCCGAGCCGCTCGAGTAGCGGCTCGGTGAGCCAGGCCGCCTTGTTGGTGACGATGCCGACGGCGATCCCGCGCTCGGCGATTCGATCGAGCGTGCTCTCCATGCCCGGAAACGCACGGGTGTCCACGCAAAGCTCAGCCGAATAGAGTTCGAGGAAGCGCCTCTGCAGTTCCCGGAACTCCACCTCGTCGACGTCGGCAAACCCGGCCCGCAGCACGCCCGCCGCGCCGTGGCTCACGCGCGAACGAACTGCCGCGTAGGGTAACTCGGCACGCCGGCGCTCGCGCAGCAACGCGTTCATCGCGCGGTGCATGTCCGGCGCCGTGTCGAGCACGGTGCCGTCCAGGTCGAACAACACCGCCCGCAGCGGCCGGCGTCGCAGGCTCTCAGGAATCGGCACGGCGGAAATGAGCCAGGTAATTGACGGTGGTGCGTCGGCTGCGCGCGAACGCGCGCGTCAGCGGCTGATAGCCGATTCCGGCGAGATCGCGCAGTTCGAGGCCGGCTGCGCGCCCCCAGCGGGCGAGCTCCGACGGGCGGATGAATTTCAGGTACTCGTGCGTGCCCCGCGGCAGCACACCGAGAAGATATTCGGCGCCGACGATCGCGACCAGGTACGAGCGCAGGTTGCGATTGAGGGTCGATACGACCAGGTCGCCGCCGGGACGCACCAGGGCGGCGAGAGCGGCCATGGTGGCGGCCGGGTCCGGGACGTGCTCGAGCATCTCCATGCAGGTGACCAGATCGAACCCGCCGGGTGCTTCGGCGGCGAGCTGTTCCGCGGACGCGACCCGATACGCGACCGAGACTCCGTTCTGCTGCGCATGAGCGCGCGCGGTATCCACCAGCGCCGGCGCCAGATCGACGCCGAGCACCGTGGCGCCATGCGCAGCCATCGCCTCGGCGAGGATCCCGCCGCCGCAGCCGACGTCGAGCACACGGCGGCCGGCGAGTCCGCCATGATCGATCAGGTACCGAAGGCGCACCGGGTTCAGGTCGTGCAGCGGTTTCGCGGGTCCCGTAGGATCCCACCAGCCCTCGGCCTGCTCGGCGAACTTGCGTAGTTCGCCGGGATCCGCGTTCGAACTCGCGCCAGTCATTGCTCTCATCCTCCGCCGTTACGGACCAGCGCGGCCCAATGCCGCGCCTGTGCGCGCGCCTCGTCCGGGTCGAGGCGCGTCGGTTGGGAATCGGCGAGTAACGGGCGACCCGCGACCCACACGTCGCTGACGATGTCACGTCCGCCGCGGAAAGCCAACCAGTCGAACAGCAGGCTGGGCGGCGCGTCGTCGAAGCTTTGCGCGTCGAGGCAGCAGAGGTCGGCCCATTTGCCCGGCTCCAGGGTGCCGATCTGCCTCTCCAGTCCGAGCGCGGCTGCGCCGCCGCGCGTCGCCATCGCGATCACGTCGAAGGCGTCGAGCGCCGCGTCCGGGGAGTGCCGGGTGGACAGCGCGACCAGTCGGATCTCCTGCCAGGGATCGAGCGCATTATTCGCGGCCCCGCCATCGCTGCCGATTCCGAGCCGCAATCCGTGCGCCGCGAGGCGTGCGGCGCCGGGCAGCCCCTGACCGAGTCGCAGATTCGAGCCGGGGCAGATCGTCGCGGCGATGCCGGTGCGGGCCGCGAGTTCCAATTCCGAGGCCTCGAGTCCGTTCAGGTGCACCGCGTGCAGGGCCGGCGTGAGCAGGCCGAGCGCGTGCAGACGCTCCAACGGCCGCCGGCCATGGCGCGCCAGCGACTCGGCGACGGCGGCGGCGCCCTCCTGCACGTGTAAGGTGATCGTGCTGTCGAGTTCGTCGGCAATGGTCTTGAGCCGAACCAGCGATTCGTCGCCGGCGAGCGCCAGGGCCGCGGGCGCGAACGCCGTGGATATCGTCGGATGATCGCGATACTCATCGTGAAGCGCGAGCGCCGCCGCCAGATGCTCATCGATCGTCCGGGCGGCCGGAGTCTCGTGCTCCGCGACCGGTGCGGCGATCACCGCGCGCATTCCCGACTCGACGGCGGCGCGAGCCGCCGATGGCGCGAACCAGTGCTGATCGAGGAAACAGGTCACGCCGGCGCTCAGCAGTTCGAGGAGCGCGAAGGGCATGGTGCCGGCCGCAAACCGGGCCCCGGCGGCGCCGATCGCGGCATCCGCGGCGTACGGCGCGCGCCCGCTCCAGGCGGCGTCGGTGTTCTCGGCGAGCAGGCCGCGCAACGCGGCGAGCGGCGCGTGCACGTGCGCATCGACCAGTCCGGGCAGCAACAGGTGTGCGGGCCGCGCGATCACGGTCGTCGCTCGAAAGCGGCGGATCGCCTCGTTCCGGGGCAGCAGAGCGAGAATCCGGCCGTCGCGCACCAGCAGCGAATGTCCTTCGAGCGGCGCTTCGCGCCCGCGCATCGGGGCGATCCAGCGCGCATCGATCCGAAGGTCGGCGAGGTCTTGGGACATGGCCGGATTATTCAAGAAAACGGGCTCTTCGTGTTACACTGGGCGGATGCCGAAAAAGCGTCCCGACTCGATCGGAACCGTCGCAACCTAACGCTCGGTAAGGATACCCGGACTCGCGCAAATGGCCGAGATCGCCCGCGAAATATTGCCCGTCAATCTCGAAGACGAGATGCGCAAGTCGTACCTCGATTACGCGATGAGCGTGATCATCGGGCGGGCGCTGCCGGACGTGCGCGACGGGTTGAAACCGGTTCATCGCCGCGTACTGTACGCGATGCGCGAGCTCGGCAACGACTGGAACAAGGCCTACAAGAAATCCGCGAGGGTGGTCGGCGACGTCATCGGCAAGTACCACCCGCACGGTGACGCCTCGGTCTATGACGCCATAGTGCGCATGGCCCAGCCGTTCTCGATGCGCTATCTGCTGGTGGACGGCCAGGGTAATTTCGGTTCGGTCGACGGCGATCCCCCGGCGGCGATGCGATACACCGAAGTGCGCATGTCGAAGATCGCGCACGAGCTTCTCGCCGACATCGACAAGGAAACCGTCGATTTCGTCCCCAATTACGACGAATCCGAGAGCGAGCCGTCGGTTCTGCCGACGCGCGTGCCCAACCTGCTGGTCAACGGCTCGGCGGGAATCGCCGTCGGCATGGCGACCAACATTCCCCCGCACAACCTCGGCGAGATCGTCAACGCCTGCATTGCGCTGATCGAGGATCCCGAGATCACGCTCGCGCAGCTCATGCAGATCGTCCCAGGCCCGGATTTTCCCACCGCCGGACTGATCAACGGCGCGCAGGAGATCGTCTCGGCCTACAAGACCGGTCGTGGCCGCCTGCACGTGCGTGCGCGCACGCATTTCGAGGAGGTCGGGCGGGGCGATCGCCAGGCGATCGTGATCACCGAGCTTCCCTATCAGGTGAACAAGGCGCGCCTGATCGAGCGCATCGCCGACCTCGTTCGCGAGAAGCAGATCGAAGGCATCGCGGCCGACGGCCTGCGCGACGAGTCCGACAAGGACGGCATGCGCGTCGTCATCGAGCTCAAGCGCGGGGAAGTCCCCGAGATCCTGCTGAACAACCTGTTCGCCCAGACGCCGATGGAAACGGTGTTCGGCATCAATATGGTCGCGCTGGTCGACGGCCAGCCTCGGCTGTTGTCGCTGAAGGCGATGCTCGAGGCCTTCCTTCGGCATCGCCGCGAAGTGGTCACGCGGCGCACCGTCTACGATCTGCGCAAGGCGCGTGAGCGCGGCCACATCCTCGAGGGCCTCGCCATCGCCCTCGCCAACATCGACGAGATCATCGCGACCATCAAGGCCTCGCCTTCACCCGCCGAGGCGAAGGCCGCGCTGATCGGGCGCGCCTGGCGATCCGGCGCCGTGCCCGAGATGCTCGCGCGCGCCGGGGCGATCAGCACCCGCCCGGCCGGCGAGAGCATGCGCCTCGGGCTGGTCGAGGACGGATATCGGCTCACCGAGGTCCAGGCGCAGGCGATCCTCGAGATGCGCCTCAATCGCCTCACCGGGCTCGAACAGGACAAAATCTTCGCGGAGTTCCAGGAGCTCCTGGCGTTGATCGGCGACCTCGGCGACATTCTCGCGCGGCCGGAGCGCCTGCTCGCGGTGATCCGCGCCGAGCTGGAGTTCATCCGCGACAACTTCGCCGATCCCCGGCGCACCGAGATCGTCAGTACCCACGAGGATCTGACCATCGAGGATCTGATCTCCCCGGAGGACGTGGTCGTCACGCTCTCGCACGGCGGCTACGCCAAGGCCCAGCCGATCTCCGACTACCAGGCGCAGCGGCGGGGCGGTCGCGGCAAGGCGGCGGCGAGCGTCAAGGACGAGGATTTCATCGACAATCTGTTCGTCGCGAACACCCACGACACCCTCCTGTGCTTCTCCGACCTCGGCAAGGTCTACTGGCTCAAGGTCTATCAGCTGCCCCAGGCGAGCCGCGGCTCGCGCGGTAAGCCGATCGTGAACCTGCTGCCGCTCCAGGAAGGCGAGCGCATCAGCGCGATGCTGCCGATCAAGGAGTTCGTTGCCGACCGGTACGTGTTCATGGCGACACGGCTCGGCACCGTGAAGAAGACGCCGCTCGAGAATTTCTCGCGGCCCCGCTCGAGCGGCATCATCGCGATCGCGCTCGAGGCCGAAGACCAGTTGGTGGGCGTGGCCTTGACCGACGGCGAGCGCGACATTTTGCTGTTCACCACGGGCGGCAAGGCGATCCGGTTCCCGGAAGGCGACGTGAGGCCCATGGGACGCGAGGCGGCCGGCGTGCGCGGCGTGCGCCTCGGCGATGATCAGCACGTGACCTCGCTGATCGTCGCGGCGGATGGCGGCATGATCCTCACGGCCTCGGAGAACGGCTACGGCAAGCTCACGCCGCTCGAGGAGTTCCCGCGCCACGGCCGCGGCGGGCAGGGCGTGATCGCGCTGCAGGTCACGGAGCGAAACGGCCGCATGATCGGAGCGCTGCAGGTGGGTCCGGACGACGAGGTCATGCTGCTCAGCCAGGGCGGGGCGCTCGTGCGCACGCCGGTCGCCGACATCTCGGTCGTCGGGCGCAATACCCAGGGTGTGCGCCTGATGCGTCTGGAGCAGGGCGACCAGCTGTCCGGGCTGGAGCGCATCGAGGCTCTGGCGGCGGAGGACTCGCCGGCCGACGAGGGTCCCGCGCCCGGTCCAGACGCGCCCACGGCCGCCCCCTAGCGGACCGGGCGGGCGCGTGACCGTCTACAATTTCTCCGCAGGCCCGGCCGCGCTGCCGGGCGAAGTGCTCGAGCGGGTGCGCGACGAATTGCTCGACTGGAATCACGACGGCATGTCGGTGATGGAGGTCAGCCATCGCGGCGCGGCCTTCATGCGCGCGGCCGAGGAGGCCGAGGCCGACCTGCGCGAACTGCTCGCCGTACCGGCCGGCTACCGCGTGCTGTTCCTGCAGGGCGGAGCGAGCGCCCAGTTCTCCCTGGTGCCGATGAATCTCAGCGCTCCCGGCGCGACGGCCGACTACGTCGATACCGGACACTGGTCGAGCAAGGCGATCCGCGAAGCGGCGCGCTATTGCCGCGTCAACGTCGTCGCGGGCAGCGGACCTGACTACCTCACGGTGCCTGCGGCGGATCGGATCCGCGCCAGCGCCGGCGCGGCATATCTGCACTACACGCCGAACGAGACCATCGGCGGCGTGGAATTCCCGTATGTGCCGGACAGCGGCTCGGTACCGCTGGTTGCCGACATGTCCTCGACGATCCTGTCGCGGCCGATCGACGTCGCCCGCTTCGGTCTGATCTATGCCGGGGCGCAGAAGAACATCGGACCCGCCGGGTTGGTGGTCGTGCTGGTTCGCGAGGATTTGATCGGGCACGCACGCGCCGATACTCCGACCGTGTTCGACTATGCCGCAGTCGCGGCACAGGGCTCGATGCTCAACACGCCGCCGACCTTCGCCTGGTACGTGGCTGGGCTCGTGTTCAAGTGGCTCAAGGCACGGGGCGGCCTCGCGGCCATGGCGGCGCGCAACCGAGAGAAGGCCGAGCGCCTTTACGCGGCGATCGACGCCTCTTCCCTGTATCGCAATGCGGTCGCGCCCGAGGCACGCTCCTGGATGAACGTGACGTTCCGCCTCGCGCGCAGCGAGCTGGACGGCGAGTTCCTGCGGCTGGCGAACGCTGCGGGTCTGCGCAACCTCAAGGGGCACAAGGCCGCGGGTGGCATGCGGGCGAGCATCTACAACTCCATGCCGGTCGAGGGCGTGGCGACCCTGATCGAGTTCATGCGCGAGTTCGAGCGCGCGCACGGCTGAGGAATCTCAAGTTCATGGCGAGTCGAAGAGCCGCGCGTCGCGGCGTAAAACCCTCCGGCGTGGATCTCGGCGCGATCCGCGCCAACATCGACCGCATCGACGAGCGGATCCAGTCGCTGCTCAACGAGCGCGCGCGCTTCGCCCAACAGGTCGGGATCTCGAAGAGCGCCGCCGGGCGTACGGTCGAATACTATCGGCCGGAGCGCGAGGCGCAGGTGCTGCGAAGGGTGATCGAACGCAACCAGGGACCGCTGCGCGACGAGGAGGTCGTCAGGCTGTTCCGCGAGATCATGTCCGCCTGCCTCGCGCAGCAGGAGCCGCTCAAGGTGGCCTTTCTCGGTCCCGAAGGCACGTTCAGCGAGGCCGCCGTCTACAAGCAGTTCGGATCCTCGGTGCGGGCCCTGCCCCTGCCCGCGATCGACGAGGTGTTCCACGAGGTCGAGGCGGGCGACGCCGATTTCGGCGTCGTGCCCATCGAGAACTCGAGCGAAGGGACGGTCAACCACACGCTCGACCTGTTCCTGGGTTCGCCCCTCAAGATCTGCGGCGA
>JAGWPY010000071.1 GCA_028870275.1 Gammaproteobacteria bacterium
GATGCCGCCGCCCTGCGCCGCTCCGATCGCGCACGGTTCCGGCGGCTCGCCGCGGATCTCGGCCTGCCTTTCCTGGTCCTGGCCTGTGTCGCGTCGCGCGCGACCCGGCTCGCGCGGATCGCTCGCCGGCGCGCCGAGGCGGACGATCCGTCCGATGCGGACGAGAGCGTGCTCGAGCTGCAGCTCGCCACCATGCAGCCCATCGAGGACGACGAGCGCGCGCATGTGGTGGAAATCGACACCGAGGACCCGACCGCGCCGGCGCGGGCGCAAGCGGCGATCAGGCAATGCCGAGCGATTGCCGCGCGATTGCCACGCGATTGGCGCGCCGGCGGCTCGGACGCAGCACGCGCTAGGTAGAACCCACTGATGCGCGAACGTGGCGGCGGGCCCACGATCGCCGCATGGACAGGTGGCCGCGGACATCGCTGGATCCTTCGTGGGCGGGAATCGGTGGGGCATCCGGCCCGCTCGAGCCGGACCTCGCGGCAGAGGTCCCGGCGGCGACCGTGAGCCGCATCGCCGCCATCGCGCACGCCGCGGAACGCGACGCGCTGGCCGGCGACTTCGCCCACCGGATGAGCCAGCCTCTCGGCGCGATCGCCGCATTCGCGCATGCGGGCGAACGGATGCTGACCCGGCCCCAGCCGATGACCGAACAGGCAGGCGTGGTCTTCGCGGAGATCGCCCGCCTCGCGATCGAGGCGGGCGCGGATCTGCGTCGCGTGCGCAGGCTCCACTCGATCAGGGTACCCGACCCGCGGCGGCTGAACCTTCTCGCGCTCCTGGCCGAAACCGAAGCGCTGCTCACCGGCGTCGCCCGGCGCCACGGCGGCTGCGTGATCCAGGCGATCGACGGCGAACTGCCCGAGGTGCACGCGGATCCGGCTGCGCTCCAATACGTGCTGATCACGCTGGTCGACCTGGCGTTCGAATTCGGCGAGCCGTTCCGCGACCCGCCGGCCGTGCGCATCGCCGCCGGACGTGAGCATGACGCGGTCATCGTCGACGTGATCGGTCCGGACTCGATTCCGCCGGGCGCCGCCGAGCGCCGCCTCGGTCATCCCCTGCTCGCGAGCCGCGGCATGCCGGGCACGACGAGCCTGTCGACCAGCCGCGCCATCGTCGAATCCTATCGAGGTTCGGTCGGCTACGAGCGGCTTGCGGCCGGCGCGGACCGGTTCTGGTTCAAACTGCCGACCGTGCCGGTCTGAGACCGGCCCTGCTCAGCGGGCATGGCGCTCGAACCAGGCGTGCACGCGTGCCGCCTGGACCGCGTCGTATCCCAACCCGAGCTTGGTTCTGCGCCAGAGCGCGTCCTCGCCGCACCGCGCCCATTCGCGGTCCTTCAGATGCTGGAGCTCCGCTTCGTAGAGCAGGGGCGCGATTTCCTCGCCGAGGGCGTCGACGTGACGCGCCGTTCCCAGGATCGCTTCGATCCCGGTACCGTAGGCCCGGCACAGACGCAGCACCAGCGCGGCCGGCAGACCAGGACGTCGCGCGACTTCGGCGCGGCTGAAGGCCTCGTAGTCCCGGTCCGGGAAGTCGCCACCAGGCAGGGTCGCGGTACGAGTCCAGGGCGTGGAAGTGCGGCCCAGCGCCGGCAACAGCTGGGCGAGCGCGTGCTCGGCCAGCTTCCGATACGTCGTGAGCTTGCCGCCGAAGACGGACAGAAGCGGAGCGAGACCCGCAGGCGCGTCCAGGTCGAAGGCGTAGTCCCGGGTCACGGTCGAGGCGTTCTGACGGCCGTCGTCATGAAGCGGCCGTACACCGGCGTAGCTCCAGTGTACCTGTGCCGCAGTCACGGGCGTGCGCAGGTAATCGGAGACTGAGCCGCAAAGATAATCGATTTCACCTCGGTCGGCGTGAAGCTTGTCCGGATTTCCTTCGAAGGGAACGTCCGTGGTGCCGATCAGGGTGTACTCGCGTTCGTATGGAATGATGAACACGACACGCCCGTCGCGATTCTGCAGCGTGTAGGACTGCGGCCCGTCGTACAGGCGACGTACCACCACGTGGCTGCCCTTCACGAGTCGCAGGGCGCTGCGCCGGTCCGCGCCGGTCTTGCGAAGGACGTCCTCGACCCAGGGTCCCGCGGCGTTCACCAGGGCTCTCGCCCGGACGATGCGCCGCTCGCCGCCGACGGCCGACAGTTCGATCCGCCACCCGCCAAGGTCACGACGCGCCGCGACGACGGCGGTGCCGACTTCGATATCCGCACCGCGTGCGCGCGCATCGATCGCGTTGGCGACCACCAGTCGGGCGTCGTCGGCCCAGCAGTCGGAGTATTCGAAGGCGCGAACGAACTCGGCGCGCAGCGGTTCGAGTTCCGCGTCACGTCCCCGACGCAGCGCGCGCGTCGCCGGAAGGCGCTCGCGACCGCCGATGTGATCGTAGAGCAGCAGACCGAGACGCAGCATCCAGGCTGGACGCAGCCCCCGGTGCAGCGGCAGGACGAAACGCAGCGGCCAGATCAGATGCCCGGCGGCCGCGAGCAGCACCTCGCGCTCGGCCAGGCTCTCGCGCACCAGTCGAAACTGATATTGCTCGAGGTAACGCAGCCCGCCGTGGATCAGCTTCGAAGACGCCGAGGACGTCGCAGTGGCGAGATCCCCCCGCTCGGCGAGCAGAACCGACAGGCCTCGGCCGGCTGCGTCGCGCGCGATGCCGACGCCGTTGATGCCGCCGCCGACGACGGCCAGGTCGTAGATAGGTAGATCGGATTCGTTCATCGCCTCACTCGTCCGCCGCGATGATGCCGGGCGGATCCACTCAGAGCAAGGCAAGACCTTCGAAGAGCGCGCGGTGCCGCGAATCCGCCCGGTGGAACACCGGCGGCTGGCCGAATGGGGCATCGACCTCGGCATGGGCGCCGCCATCGAAGCGCCGTCCGCTCCAGACGTGTACCCAGTCCACGCCGGCCGGAAGATAGGTGCGCCAGCGCGAGGCGCCCGCCTCGACGACCGGTGCGACCAGGAGGTCGGCGCCGAAGAGGTAGGAGATCTGGCTCTCGTAGGCTCTTGGATCGCCTTCGAAGTGCAGGAACAGCGGTCGCTGCAGCGGTAGTCCCGTCGTGGCGGCCTCCGTGCAGATCTCGGCCATATACGGGCCGAGATGCCGGTAGACCCGCGTCATGCGCGCGAAATGCGCGAGCACCTCTGGGTCCTGATCGATCTGCAGGTTGTCGCCCGGCCGATTGCCCTCGTGAGTGCGCATGACCGCCGTGAACGCCGCCATCTCCGCCCAGCGCATCAGTAACTCGGGGGTCCTCACGTTTCCGAACAGACTCGTGTAGCCGCCGATGTCGCTGTGGTGGTAGGCATTGCCGAGGAGACCGGAGGACAGGGCCGCGCAAATCACCGTCTGCAGACCATCGTGACGGCTGAAGTCGACCGACTGATCACCGGCCCAGAGCAACGGGCAGTGGGCCTGAACACCACTGTGGCCGGCGCGCATGAAGAACAGCGTGTCGCCGGTCTTGCCGCGGCTCGCGACCGCATCCGCGTTGACCTTGGCCCAGATGGTCGGCCAGGCGTTGTGCGCGAGCATGCCGTCGAGCCCGCTGGCGAGACGCACGTCGGTCGGCAGGTACTCCCCGAAATCGGCCATCCAGCCCGAGAGGCCGAAATCGAGCATGTTGCGGCCGATCACGCGATCGACGAACCAGTCGTACGCCGCGGAATTGGTGAAATCGACGATGCCACTGTGGAACTCGCCGAAGTCGACCAGATACGGCTCGTCGCGGTCCAGGCGGCGGACGAGGTAGCCGGCGGCCGCCGCCTCCGGATAGAGATCACCGTCCACGCAGAGGTAGGGATTCACGTAGCCGAGGAAGCGGATGCCCCGTGCCGCGAGTTCGGGGATGCGTCGATCGAGTTCCGGGTAGCGCGTGCCGTTCCAGCGCCAGTTCCAGAACAACCGCTTGCCGAACGAGGTCTGACGGATGCCGACCCAGTCCTCGCACCACAGGCCGCAGACCGCGGCGCCCGCCGCGACATAGCGCTCCAGACGCTCGAGACTGAGCGCTCCGTCCTTCAAGCCGACGATCGCGCCCGTGCGGACCCATTCGGGCAGGATCGGTTGCCGACCGAAGCGCATGGACAGCTTGCCGACCAGATCGACGAAACGCTCGGCTCGCCAGATCTCCACCGTCCGTGGCAGCGCCCACACCTCGATCTCATGGAAATCGGCGTGGCGGAAATCGAAGGCCGCGTACGCCGTGCTGTCGACGTGCAGCGCGTAATGTTCCGAGGAAAGATAGGTCGGCTGCGGATAGTTCGTGTTGTAGTAGTCGCCGCCGCCGTTGTTGAGGCGATCGGCCTCGAAGGTGATGCGCGTGGTCTTGTCGCGGCCGACCCCCGGCTCCGAGGTCCACAGCGGGAAACGGCGACCGCGCAGATCGAAATAGGAGAGCTGTTCGCCCCCGCCCCAGATCCGCTCGCCCGCGTGGGCGGGGACGCGCATCCAGAAACGGTTCAGACCGCTCGCCGCATCGAGGAAAACGAGCGAGAGCCGGTCGTCCGTCTCGTCGATCTCGAAGCGGACCGCCGCGGGGTCCGCCGGCGAGTGGGATAAGGCGATGCGGGTGCGGCCGGCGGAGCGTTCGACCACCGCGTGGTTCAGCGGAACGCGGGCGACCAGGTAGTCCTCGATGCGGAAATTACCCTTGTTCATCTGCACCGAGGGCTCCCCGGCGCCTACGAACATCAGCGGCGCGGATCGACGGTGCCGAAGCACCGTCGATCCCGCCACGACGAGGTCGAACCCGTCCTGCCGCTCGATGACCGGCATTTCTTCTAGTGCCTGCCGCCCACCTTCACGTTGAACTCGATGCCGTAATAGCGGTTGGCATCGCGCGGGATGAAGTACTGGATGCTGCCGCCCGGTCCGCCGGTCTGCGCGAACGAGGCGTAGCTCGTGTTGGTGACGTTCTTCACGAGCGCCGTGAGGGTCATGCGGTGGTCGTGATCGCTGATCGCGAGGCTCGTGTTCAGCATCCCGTAGCCATGCAGCCGCAGGTAGGGATTCTCGCCGCCGTTCGGGCAGTACGAAGTGGTGCAGGTGGCGAAGTCGGCGTACTGCTCGCTCTGGTAGCTGTAGTCGCCCGACCAGGTGAGATCGAACGGCAATCCGGCCGACCAGGTGTAGTCGGTTCCGAGGTTCATCTTGAACTTCGGTGCGAACGGCAGGGCCGTGCCGCTCGCCGCGATCGCGTGCGGGTTCGCGCCGGCAGGTGCGTTGAAGTTGGTCACATGCGCATCGGCGTAGGTGAGACCGCCGTTGACGTTCCAGGCGCTGGAGACGCGCGCCGCACCGGTGATCTCGAAGCCCTGGCTCACGACCGAGCCGGCGTTGGTCAGCTGCGTGATCACGACACCGTTGAGGACCGTCGGGCTGTTCGCCTGGAAGTTCTGGAACTCCTCGCGGAACACGTCGGCGTTCAGGTAGGCCTCGCCACCGAGCAGGGTCGACTTCAAACCGAGTTCGTAGGCGGTCGAGGTCTCGGGCGCGAGCGCCGCCGCCTGGTTGTTATTCTGGTTGAAGTAGACGTTGTACGCCGGACCCTTGTATCCCTTGGCCCAGGTCGCGTACGCCATTTCGTCGCCGGTCACGTCCCACTGCAAACCGGCCTTGCCGGACAGGTTCGACTTGCTGACCGATCCGCTGCCCTGGAACGGGCACGACGGCTGCGCGCAGTTGGCGGCGATCACGCCACCGCCGCCGATCGGCGAAAGCGTGTAGTTGTGGTACTCGGTCAGCTGATCGTGCGTCTCGCGCAGTCCAACGATGCCGCGGAAGGTATCGCTGAAGTGCAGCGTGCCCTGACCGTAGGCGGCGACGCTGACCGCGGTCGAACCGAAGGTCGCGCTGGCCTCCGGGTTCACGTAGGTCGAGGCGCCGGGCTGGCAGGGCGCGAGGCCGGTCGCATCCGGCGCGAGCGTGGTCGAGGTGCAGACCTGATCATTTCGCTGAAAGTAGCGGTTCTGCACGTTGTGGTAGTAGAAGAGTCCACCGACGTATTCGAAGAACTGATCGGCAGGCGATGCGATGCGCAGTTCCTCGGTCAGGGTCGAGGTGGTCTGCGGTCCGATGTCGTGCACCATGCCGAACGCGCCGCCCACGTAGGCCGCGGTCACCGGAAGGTTGTCGCCCTCGCGGATCTCGTTGAACCACCAGTAGCGGTAGGCGAGGATGTTGGTGAGCGTGTAGCCGCCCTTGGACCAGTCGGTCTGCAGGGACAGGCCGCGCTCGCGCTCCAGGCTCTGCGTCACCAGGCTGTCGTCGACGGTGCGCGTACGGTCACCCTGATAGCTGCTGCCGGCGAGGATGCTCTGCAGAGCGCCGGCGATCGAAGCCGGGGTGCCGGGCGGCGTGCCCGGAGGGGTGCCGGTCACGAAGGCGCAGCAGTTGTCGTTCGACTGGCGCCAGTCGCCGATGAAGGTGAACTTCAGGTCGTCGGAGGCGTTCCAC